>PCCF01000017.1 GCA_002731945.1 Rhodobiaceae bacterium
AGATTAAATCTTTTTCATTAATCTCCACACGAAAACACTATTTCTTTTCTTGTTTTTTGTCGCCCTTTTTAGTGTTTCCAGAATCTTCGTCTTTTTTTGCTTCTTCTTGAGGAGCGGCTTCTTTCGCGGCTTCTTCTTGTGGAGCGGCGGCTTCTTCTTGTGGAGCGGCTTCTTTCTCAACCTGTTGTTTTGGTTCGGCTTTTATAGGATTATCAGTCTCAGTTCTGGTGCCAGAGTTATATGTATTTCTTCCATCATCCAAGATCCCTGCATCTTTAAAAAATCTATAAACTCTGTCCGTTGGTTTTGCTCCCTTTGAAAGCCATAATTTAATCTTTTCTACATCAAGTTTAATTCTGTCTTCATGATCCCGAGGTAGCAGAGGATTATACGAGCCTACTCTTTCAATATACCTTCCGTCTCTTGGGGCCCTCACATCAGCAATAACAATCCTATAATAAGGTCGTTTTTTCGATCCTCCCCGTGCTAATCTAATTTTAACAGACATTCGTTTCCTCTTTTTTAAGGGTCAGCAGATAATACACCCGTGTACGAACCCTCGTTGACGGATGGCGATCCCTTTTGAACCGATGCATCTACTTTTTTATTAAAAAGTTCGCGTATATAGAACTTGATTAATCAACAAGTCAATCAATTAAGTAGAAAAAATTACATTTCAGTTCTATAAGACAAATATGGAAGAAAATAATAAAAATATGGAGAGATTTGTACGTATGAACGGGGCAGGGAATAAGTTCTTGGTATTTGAATCGTTTCAAAAAAGTTTGAATGTTAACCAAGAATTAGTAAAGAAACTCTATAATTCCCAAATCGATGATCCATTCGATCAATTCGTTCTGCTAGAAAAAGCTAAGCGGCAAGGTGATGCTCATGTATCTTTCTGGAATGCCGATGGAAGTACATCTGGTATGTGTGGCAATGCACTTCGTTGTGTGGCTCATCTGGTGTTTGCAAGAAAAAATAGAGATTTTATTATCTTAGAGACAATAAATAAGGATATTAATTGTTGGGAATCTAATAACCATATTTCTGTCGATATTGGAATACCAAGTTTTGAATGGAGTGATATACCATTAAATAATGAGGTTGATGATACTTTATCCATTAGGCTTCCTTCGGCCCCATGCGATTTACCGAACTTCAGCGCAGTCAATATTGGAAATCCTCATGCGATCTTTTTTTTCCATGAAGTGACGCCAGAACTAAAAAAATATGGATATGAAATCGAAAATAATCCAATCTTTCCCGAACGGGTAAATGTTTCTTTTGCAAATATTTTAAATAGGAATCTTGTTAAACTTGATGTTTGGGAAAGAGGTTCAGGAATAACTCTTGCCTGCGGTTCCGCTGCATGTGCGACAGTCGCCGTTGGATCTAAATTAAACCTAATGGATAAAGAAGTTGAGGTATCTCTTCCCGGGGGAATTCTTAAAATAGTTTTGGACGAAAATGATCACATCATATTAACTGGTCCTTACGAAATTGAAAAAGAGATTAAAATAAATTTGTCGGATATATAAATGAGCAAGAAATCAGAAGTTATTACGTTTGGATGTCGTCTTAATATTTACGAGTCCGAAATAATTAAGCAGGATCTAAAAAAGAATGTTGTTACAAATACCTCAGTTTTTAATAGTTGTGCGGTTACGTCTGGATCTGTCAAACAGATTAAAAAAGAAATCAGAAAAAAAAGGAAAGAATCTCCAAATAGAAAAATCGTAGTAACAGGATGCGCTGCACAAATAGAACCTGAGACATTCCAAAGGATGCCAGAAGTAGACCAAGTTATAGGAAATATTGAAAAAAGGCATATTCATAGCAATTTAGAAAAAAATAATCGTGTAGAAGTTCAAGATATTATGTCATTGAACAACTCTCTTAATGGTCTAAAGAAAGGCTATAGTGATAGAACGAGAGCCTTTGTTGAAATTCAAAACGGCTGCAATCACAGATGTACCTTTTGTATAATTCCATACGGCAGAGGTAATTTAAGATCAAAAAAATCCAAAAGCACAATTAAAGAAATTAAAACCCTTATTGTGGAAGGTCATAAAGAAATAATATTAACTGGTGTTGATATTGCTTCATGGGGTCATGACTTTGAGAAAGAGGGAAAATTAGGAGAACTAGTAAAAGATATCTTAAAAGAGTTGCCTGAGCTTGAAAGATTACGTCTTTCAACTATGGATGTGATTGGGTTTGATAATATTCTTATTGAAAACATTACACAAAACAACAGAATCCTTCCTCATATCCATTTATCTCTTCAATCCGGGGACAATATGATCTTGAAAAGAATGAAAAGAAGGCACTCGAGAGAAGAAGCAATAAAGTTATGCGATAGACTAAAAAAAGCCAGACCAGAAATATCCTTTGGAGCCGATCTAATTGTGGGCTTTCCAACCGAGAGTGAAGAGATGTTTCAGAATACCCTAAAAATAGTAGACGAATGCCGACTCGATTGGATTCATGTTTTTCCTTTCTCTCCTAGACCAGGAACTCCAGCAGCCAAAATGCCACAAATCGATATTTCCAAAATTAGAGAAAGAGCAAGAATCCTGAGAAGCAAAGCTCATAATAAGAAAAAAACTCATCTAAATGGGCTGGTAGGACATAAAAAAGAAGTCTTCATTGAAAAAAATAATAAGGGTTATACAAATCAATTTGCACCAATAAAGTTACTCGAAAATGAATCAGATTACGGTAAATCTATTAATGCCCTTATTATTGATGCCGATGATGATTTTGGTTACGCAATAAGAGTTTAATTTACTAAAATCTTGTCTCACTGCTTAAAGGGCCGACATGACGGTAAATTATCTTTCCATCGTCAGTTACTATGAATGTTTCTGGCACTCCAGTAATACCCATCTCGATACCAAAAAAACCATCAATATCATATAAGATAGCATGGTAAGGATTGCCCTGATTAGATAAGAATGAATCCGCATCTTCTCTTTTGTCTTTATAGTTTACTCCAATTATTTTTATATCTGAATCTTTTTTAAGACTCATTAATATAGGATGCTCAACCTCACATGGAAGACACCAAGACGCCCAAAAATTAATCAACTTAGTGCCTGAAGAATTTATAAACGAATGTAGATTGTTACCTTCCGTATTGACAAAAAAGACAGTTTCTAAAGCAAGCAATGGAACTTCTTTTCCTATCAGTGGAGTAGGGATCACACGAGTATTCTTCAGAGAAAGGCTGAAAATAAATAAAACTATCACTAAAGAAAAGAAGATTAAGGGTAAAAATCGTTTCATTTCAAATTCACAATATTAATAGAAAAAAACTAAATTTAGTCTATATTTGACAATAGGGTTAGTCACACTATATATGCAAAATATGCAAAAGATACATCTGCTAGGAAGAAATCATCATAATAAATAGTATTAAGAACCAAGATAGTTTTAAATCCAGAAAATTCCTCCAAATAGGCAAAAAAAAATATCTCTATTATAGCCTTAAAGAAGCTCAAAAAAATGGTTTAAAAAATATAAACAAGCTTCCTTTCTCTCTGCGTATATTATTGGAGAATCTCTTAAGGAATGAAGATGGAAATGCAGTAAAAAAGAAAGATATCATTTCGATTAACTCTTGGATAAAAAATAGAAAGTCAAAAAATGAAATTACCTTTTACCCTGCAAGGGTTTTGATGCAGGATTTTACGGGTGTTCCAGCAGTTGTTGATTTGGCTTCTATGAGAGAAGCGATTGAAAAAAGAGGTGGAGACGCTAAAAAGATTAATCCTTTGGTCCCTGTAGACCTCGTCATAGATCATTCTGTCATGGTTGATAATTTCGGCAACCAGAATTCATTCAACAAAAATGTTGAGCTTGAATATAGTAGAAATAAAGAAAGGTATTCATTCCTAAAATGGGGGTCGAATGCGTTTGAAAATTTTCGTGTCGTCCCTCCTGGAACAGGCATATGTCACCAAGTAAATCTTGAATATTTAGCAAAGACTGTTTGGAGTAAGAAGGAAAGAATCGATGGTAAAACTTATAATGTTGCCTACCCAGATACTGTAATAGGAACTGACAGTCATACAACCATGGTTAATGGATTATCTGTTTTGGGTTGGGGGGTCGGAGGAATTGAAGCCGAAGCAGCTATGCTTGGACAACCAATTTCAATGCTAATTCCTGAGGTTATAGGGTTTAAATTAATAGGCAAGATTAAAGAGGGGATAACAGCAACTGACCTTGTGCTTACTATAGTCAATATGTTGAGAAAAAAAGGTGTAGTAGGAAAATTTGTAGAATTTTATGGACCCGGACTAGAAAATCTTTCTTTAGAAGATCGGGCGACTATTGCAAATATGGCGCCAGAATATGGTGCAACATGTGGTTTCTTTCCTATAGATTCGGAAACAATTCGTTATATGAAAGACACTGGAAGAAATAATGGACAAATAGAATTAATAAAAAAATATGCCAAGGCACAGGGAATTTTTAGGACAAAAAATACTCCTGAGCTTACATTTACAAATAAGTTAAGTCTTCATCTTGACTCAGTTTCGGCGAGTCTTGCTGGACCCAAAAGACCACAAGACAGGATTCTTCTTGAAAATATCCCCAATAGTTTTGTGAATACCCTGAAAAAAGATTTTAAAATCTCACGAAATAGAAATTCCGTTTCTATAAAAGGAAAAGAATTTGGAATAACTGATGGAGATGTTGTCATTGCTGCAATAACCTCGTGTACTAATACCTCCAATCCATCAGTAATGATAGGAGCAGGATTGGTAGCAAAAAAAGCTGCTGAAAAAGGACTTAAGGTTAAACCGTGGGTTAAAACTTCCCTGGCACCAGGCTCACAGGTCGTTACTGATTACTTGGAAAAAGCCAGACTTCAAAAACATCTTAACAGCCTTGGCTTTAATCTTGTTGGCTATGGTTGTACAACATGTATAGGAAATTCAGGCCCATTAGAAAAACCAATTTCGGATGCCATTAACAAAAATAATATTGTTGTTGCTTCAGTTTTGTCCGGGAATCGGAACTTTGAAGGCAGGATAAGTCAAGATGTGAAGACTAACTATCTTGCTTCTCCTATGTTAGTCGTTGCGTATGCAATAGCAGGAAGCCTTAATCTTAATATGCTAAAGGATCCACTTGGACATGATAAAAACGGCAATGAGGTCTTTCTCTCTGATATTTGGCCTTCAAATCTAGAAATCTCTCAAACGTTGAGAAAAGCAGTTAAAGCTTCTATATATAAATCACGTTATAAAAATGTGTTTAAGGGAGATAAAAATTGACAAAAAATAAAGGCTTATAAAGGACAAACATATAAGTGGGACAAAAATTCCACTTATGTCCAATCTCCTCCATTCTTTTCAGATAAGCAGCAAAGTTTAGGAGATAAAATTAAGAATGCTAATATTCTTTGCTTGCTTGGTGACTCAATCACCACTGACCATATTTCCCCCGCGGGTAACATAAAGAGCGATAGTCCAGCTGGCATGTATCTTACAAAAAAGAAAGTCTCTTCAAATAATTTTAATTCGTATGGGTCGAGGCGCGGAAATCACGAAGTGATGATGAGGGGAACTTTCGCGAATATCCGAATAAGAAACCAAATGTTAAGTAACATTGAAGGCGGTTTTACTAGATATGATAAAAACAAAAAAATAGTCTCAATCTATGAAGCCGCTATGAAATACAAGAGAGACAGAAAACCTTTGATTGTTTTTGCAGGAAAAGAATATGGAACTGGATCCTCCAGAGATTGGGCCGCAAAAGGTACAAGACTTTTAGGGATTAGAGCGGTGATAGCAGAAAGCTTCGAGAGAATACATCGATCAAACTTAATTGGCATGGGAGTTCTTCCCTTCCAATTTACTGGGAACATGAATTGGAAAAAACTTGGTATCAACGGAACAGAGCTAGTAAATATTGAACTGCCCGAGAAAGGATTGGAGCCTGGGTGTATGGCGGTTCTGAAAATCCTTAAGAATAACAAAATCACTAAAAAAACTAAGATTATCTCCAGAATAGATACAGCCAACGAATTAGAATATTATAAATCCGGCGGTATTCTTCATTATGTTTTAAAAAAAATAGTCTAAAAAATTAGCGGCTCCAGAAGGGTCAGGAGCCGCTTTTTTATTATGAGAGCTCCGGGGGAAACTCTTGTTGCTATCAAGTTATGAGGGATAAAGACTTGATAGGATAATTCATCGTCATATTGCTAAATAAGTTTGACAATATAATGTTTAAATTATGGCAGAAATTAGATATCTTGATAGATAACAAAGGATCCACTTTATGAAAAAATCTTTAGTTGTTTCGGGTAATGCATATCTTTCTGAAGAGAAAAGTAAAAAAAACATAAAATTTTTTACGAAGGATGAGCTGAATATTATTTTATCTTTATATGCAAGGGGTGTTTCGTCTGGCGATTGGAAGGATTATGCAATAGACGCACTCAAAGATAAGACCTCCTTTTCAATTTATAAACATGCGAGTGAAATGCCAGTCTTACGTTTGACAAAGAATCACAAATCGAAAAATATTAAAGAAAGATGGAAGGTTATCTCAATGTCTGGTCAAGAACTAAAGAGAAACAAGAACCTCAATGCTTTAATAAAGTTCTTGAACCAAAAAAAACTTTCTTTAGTCAAATAACAAATTCAATATAAATTAACCCCGTCTTCCCATAAATTGAAGCATAAAAAGAAATAAATTTATGAAATCCAAATAAAGTGTTAATGCGCCCATAATCGCAGATTTTTCAGCTACGACCTCTCCACTATGTTGAACTCTATTTATCCAGTCTCTTTTAAGCTTTTGAGTATCCCAAGCAGTCAGGCCAGCAAAAATGATTACTCCTAAAACGCTAACAATGAAGTGCAATTGCGCGCTTCCAATAACCATATTAACGACCGAAGCTATAATAATACCTATCAGTCCCATTATTAAAAATGTTCCCATGGCTGAAAGATCTTTTTTGGTTGTATAACCCCATATACTTAATCCGGTAAAAGCACCGGCGGTTATAAAAAAGGCCTGGAATATAGCCGTTCCAGTATAAGCAATAAATATATAGGATAAAGAAAGACCCATTAGTCCCGCAAATATCCAGAAAACCGATTGAGCCCTGGAAGCAGTCATATTGTTTATTCGCGAAGCAAAATAAATGACAAGTCCTAAGGGCGCTAACATTACAATCCATCGTAACGGAGAGTTAAATAATGCATTCCCCATTTCTGTTAAAGCAACTATTTGTCCAAGGTCATTTGTAACTACAGAAGCTTTCCCGAAGAAGAATGCAACTAAACCCGTCAACAAAAGTGCAGCTGTCATATAGTTATATATCCTCAACATGTGTGCTCTTAAACCTTCGTCAATATACGTCTGATCAACAGCTCTAGTCGAAGTGTTCATTCTATTAACATCATTCATTACACCAACTCCTCTCTATTCTTTTTCTAGACTAATCTTAATATTGTTATAACAATGATTTAATTCAACACCAAATAATTAATTGTAGAATTTTTGTTACTGGTTGAAAAATAATGATGGGGTAAAAATATGACTACGAAACTATCTACAAAAAAGAGGCAAGAGGCTCTCAAAACCTTAAGGGGCTGGAAAAAAACTAAAGGAAGAAATGCTATCGAAAAGAATTTTATTTTTAAAGATTTTAAAACAGCTTTCAGCTGGATGACAAAAATTGCATTTATTGCAGAAAAAATGGACCATCATCCAGAATGGTTTAACGTCTATAATAAAGTTGAAGTTAAGCTATCAACTCATGATTCCGGTGGTATAACCGAATTAGATGTTACAATGGCAAAAGAAATGAATAAATCCTAAATATTTATAGAGTGGAATGTTTATATTAAGAAAAAATTAATTTCATTAGCTTAGATCAATTATCTAGGCGCCATTCTAATAGCTCCGTCAAGCCTAATGCATTCTCCGTTCATCATTTCGTTTTCGCATAAATGCCTAGCCAAAGCTGCATATTCTTCAGGATAACCTAATCGGGATGGAAATGGAATCTGAGCGCCAAGTGACTGTTTTAACTCATCTGGAGCACCAGAAAAAAGTGGCGTATCAAAAAGACCTGGTAAAATCGTGTTCACTCTTATCCCCTCTCTAGATAAATCTCTAGCAACTGGAAGAGTCATTCCAACTATACCACCCTTTGATGCGGAGTAAGCCGCCTGTCCAATCTGTCCATCTTGGGCAGCAACCGATGCAGTATTGACAACGGCTCCCCTTCCCCCGTCATCAGTTACAGGATCAAGACTCATCATGCCTGCTGCCGAATGAGCAATACACCTAAAAGTCCCTACAAGATTAATTTGTATAATTAAATTAAAGGGGTCAAGGGGATGCGGAGCTATTTCACCCGTTTTCTTGTCTCTAGAAGCAGTCTTAATCGCAATACCAGTTCCCGCACAATTAATAAGTATTCTCTCTTGGCCATTTTCTTTTCTCGCTTTTTCAAAACCCTTCACGACACTTTCTTCCTCGGTAACATTAACCTCACAAAATGTCGCATTAATTTCAGAAGCTACTGCTTCTCCTTTCTCAACATTAAGGTCAAATAATGAACATTTTACACCACGCTTAGAAAGCTCACGAGCTGTAGCCTCCCCTAAGCCTGAAGCACCTCCAGTAATTACGGCTCTTATATTTTCATCTAATTGCATTCTTTTCTCCTTTAATTAAATCTCATCCACTTTCGAAGCCGAAGACGGCTTGATTTTAGCTTCTCTTCTCAGAATNTACAGTGTCGTTGCAATAATTATTAGCGATCCAAGTAAAGTATTAATTCCAAAAATNATTCCAAAAATTAAGAAATCAATGCTCGCCCCCATTAACAATCTAACATAATCAATAGGNGCAATAACTGAGGCTTCTCCTATAGCATATGCCCTTATAAAGAAATTATGAGCTATTGANGCACAAATNGCCATTATTAAAAGAAGGATCAGTTGTTCCATATTTGGATTTATCCAATAAAGAGCAGCCGGGATGATCATTATAGGAACACTAATGACATTCGAATAGAACATAAGGGTGATTGGTTTATCATATTTAGAAACTATCTTTACCAATATAGCCGCAAAAGCAAAGGCAAAGGCTGCCCCTAAAGCCGAAAATGAAGCCAGGCTATATTCACCGGTTGGCTTTACCATTATTATGACGCCGAAAAAACCTATTAAGGTAGCCAACGACCTACGTGGCCCAACCTTCTCATTAAGAAAAATCACTGCTAATGGGACCAAAAAGAGAGAGCTAGAAAAACGTATAGCCTGAGCATCTGCTAAAGGCATATTTATAATGGCATAAAAACCCATCATGATGCCCGAAGCACTTACGGTACCTCTGACCAGTTGTAAGAGTGGGACCTTGGTGGTTACACCATTCTGGTCCTTACCCGCTTTCAATAAAAATGGGGATATTATAATCAGGCTGAAAAGAGAACGAAAAAATGAAACTTGAAACGCATGTAGATCAGATCCTAAATGTTTTGCTATACCCGCCATTGCTGTGAAGGCAAGTGCAGACAAAAACATCCAAGAGGCTCCTTGCAAATTGTTAGGTAAGGCTGCGAAAGAGCTGGCAAGGCTTTTAAACATTTATACCTTAACCTGAACAATAACTTTCCCTTTTGCCTTTCTATGAGCTAGGTCTTCTATTGCTTTATAACCTTCTTTTAAAGGATATGTAGAGGATATATGAGGTCTTAATAAACCCTTTTCAAACATCTCCATCAACTCTTTTACATTTTTATTATGGGCTTCAGGCGATCTACCCCTAAATGCTCCCCAAAATACTCCAACAATTTGGCACCCCTTCAGAAGAGACAAATTGAGAGGAATCTTAGGAATATCACCAGCAGCAAATCCTATAACTAGATAACGACCTTCCCAAGCAGTTGCCCTTAAAGATGGTTCAGCATAATCTCCACCAACAGGATCGTAAACTACATCAGCCCCCTTTCCATCTGTAAGTTCTTTTATCCGGTCCGAAAATTTTTTTTGCTCATCCCTCTCCATCTTTCCAGTAGAATAAAGCAAAGTTTTATCTGCACCATGATCTTTACATATTGATAGTTTTTCTTCTGAAGAGGCAGCTGCTATCACTTCTGCGCCCATTGCTTTTCCAATTTCTATTGCGGCAAGACCTACACCGCCAGCTGCTCCGAGAACGAATAAAGTCTCCCCAGCCTGAATTTTTGCTCTATCTTTTAGGGCATAATGTGATGTTCCATATGTCATTAAAAATGCTGCTGCAATGTCATGACTCATGGTATCTGGAATAGTGGTAATTGCCCCGCGATCAACAGCAATTTTCTCAGCAAAGGCTCCAAAACCTGATGAAACAATCACTCTGTCGCCTTTTTTCAAGTCGGAAATATTTTTTCCTGTTTCCGTTATTACTCCAGATGCTTCTCCACCAGGAGCAAAAGGTAGTTGAGGTTTAAATTGGTATTTATCTTCAATCATTAAAACATCTGGAAAATTAACGGACGCCGAATATATATCAACTAAGACTAAATTATCATCCATCCTAGGGTCTTCTATATCACGATAGGTTAAACTTTTTGGTGGACCATATTTTTCACACAAAAGGGCCTTCATAATTATCTCCTAAAATAAATATTACTCTTGTTTAAACCCTAAAAAAGATAACGCCAAGAATTTAAAAAGATACTTGCTCAAGCTAGAATAGTCGCTTATCCCTATATACATGCGAGGATATTTTGGATTTGGAGCGGAAGGAATATCTAAACCCATGAATATGGGAAATTTGGTACGAACCGCTCATGCTTTTGGCGCTAAATTTGTTTTTACAATCTCAGCTCACTATTCCGTTAGAGAAGGGCGTTCCGATACTTCAAAGGCCCCTAACCACCTTCCTTGGTATGATTGGAGCAGTCCAGAAGAAATGAATCTACCAGACAAATGTAAATTGGTAGGGGTAGAGCTTGTCAATGATGCAATAGAATTACCTTCTTTTCATCACCCTAACCAGGCAGCATATATTGTAGGTCCTGAACTAGGGTCTCTTTCAAAGAAAATTACTGAAAAATGCAACTATGTAATAAAAATTCCAACTAAGTTTTGTCTCAATGTACAAATTGCAGGTGCTATAGTTATGTACGATAGAATTAAAACTTTGGGTAATTTTGAGACACGTCCTGGGTTACCGGGGGGACCAAAAAATGAGCAATAAAGAAAAAATTAACCTGGGACTAAAGAGTCTTTCTGGGTTAAACAGATCTGAACTCAAAAAAGAGCTCTCTTTTATGGATATCCCAGACTCAAAGGTCAATATGCGCATAAGTCAAATCTGGAATTGGCTATATGCCAGAGGGGCAAAATCAATAGACGAAATGACAAATCTGTCTAAAGAATTTAGAGAGGAACTTAAAAAAAGGTTCAACTTGAAAAGACCAAAAATTGTTAAACAAGAAATCTCAACTGACGGCACTAGAAAATGGTTAATTAGATTCCTTGACGGATCAGAAATTGAAACTGTTTATATTCCTGATGAAAATCGGGGAACATTATGTGTTTCAAGCCAAGTTGGGTGCACATTAAACTGTACTTTTTGTTATACAGGAACACAACGATTAGTTAGAAATTTAACTTCACAGGAAATAGTTTCTCAATTAATTATTGCTAAAGACTCGCTGAAAGAATGGAATAACCCTATAAGACAAATTACTAATATTGTAATGATGGGCATGGGAGAACCTTTATATAATTTTGAAAACGTAAGAGACGGTATATTAACTTTTTCTGACGATGCTGGTTTGTCTATATCCAAAAGGAAGATAACACTTTCAACGTCCGGGATCGTTCCTAAAATCGAACCAGCAGGTAATGAAATTGGTGTAATGTTAGCAATATCCCTTCATGCTACAAACAACGATCTAAGGGATAAACTTGTTCCAATTAATAAAAAATATCCAATTGAAGAACTAATTAAGGCATGTCGATCTTATCCGAGGGTGAAGAACTCGAAACGAATAACATTTGAATATGTGATGTTAAAAAATGTAAATGACTCGGAAAAGGATGCAAAAAAGTTATTAAAATTAATCTCTGGAATACCTTCAAAAATCAATTTGATACCTTTCAATTCTTGGCCAGGGACTCCATATGAGTGTTCTGATTGGGATCAGATAGAAAAATTTTCTGATATAATTAACAAAGGGGGGTATGCTAGTCCTATCAGAATGCCCAGAGGAAGGGACATTTCGGCCGCATGTGGACAGTTAAAGAGTGATACTGAAAAGGAAAAAGCGTCCATAAAATATAAAAAAGAACTTGCAAAACTCAAAAGTGGGCGTATACGACCTCTATAAATATGCTCAAAGAGGAAAATGGGAAATAAGAAAAAAATAAAAAAAGTAGTCCTAGCTTATTCGGGAGGGTTGGATACATCGGTAATTCTGAAATGGATTCAGGAAGAATATGGATGCGAAATCGTAACCTTTACAGCCGACTTAGGCCAAGGCAGTGAACTAGGTGAAGCTAAAGAGAAAGCTAAAGATTTTGGCGTCAAAGAAATTTTTGTAGAAGACCTAAAGGATGAGTTCGTGAGTAACTATGTATTCCCAATGTTTAGGGCTAATACACTTTATGAAGGTGAGTATCTTCTTGGAACAGCTATTGCGAGACCTCTGATTGCGAAGAGACAAATTGAGATAGCAAAGATCGTTGGAGCTGATGCTGTTTGTCACGGAGCAACCGGAAAGGGGAATGATCAAATAAGGTTCGAACTTGCATACTACAGTTTAAACCCAGAAATCAAGGTTATTGCTCCTTGGAGAGAATGGAATTTAAATTCTAGAAAAAAGCTACTGGCTTTTGCAGAAAAAAATCAGATCAAGATCACTAAGGACAGTCAGGGAGAAGATCCTTTTTCGGTAGACTCGAATCTTTTGCATACTTCTTCTGAGGGAAAATTATTAGAAGATCCATCCATTGAGTGTCCCGAAGAAGTATATCAAAGAACCGTTTCTCCTGAACTAGCGCCTGATAAGGCTTCCTATATTACTATTGCTTTCAAAAAAGGTGATCCCGTTGCACTAGACGGAAAATCTTTAGGGCCAGCTGAACTTCTCACCGCATTGAATCACCTCGGCGGAGAAAATGGAATAGGAAGATTGGACCTTGTTGAAAACAGATATGTAGGAATGAAATCTCGAGGAATATACGAAACGCCCGGGGGAACTATCTTACTAACGGCTCATAGAGGTATAGAACAAATTACCCTTGATAGGGAGGCCTGTCATTTAAAGGATGAGATTATGCCAAGATATGCAGAGCTCATTTATAATGGATATTGGTTCTCTCCTGAGAGAAGTATGCTACAAGCGCTTATTGATGAAAGTCAAAACAATATATCAGGGGAAGTGAAGTTAAAGCTTTATAAAGGAAATGTTGATGTTGTGGGAAGAATATCTAAAAATTCTCTTTACTCACAAGAACACGTTACTTTTGAAGAAGACAATGTCTACGATCAAAAGGATGCAGAGGGCTTTATAAAACTCAATGCATTAAGGTTAAAATTATTAAAAGAAGACTAAACCCTTATATCGGGTTTTTCAAAACCATTCTGCACACAAAAAGCATGCAAGGTGTTAAGCAATAGACATGCTATTGTCATAGGCCCAACACCCCCTGGTACTGGAGTAATGGCATCAGCAATCTCTCGAGCTTTTTCAAATTCTACATCACCTACTAGTTTGTTTTTTCCCTCTCCCTTTTCTGGTGCTGGGATTCTATTAACTCCAACATCAATAACTACCGAGCCAGGTTTAATCCAATCTGCTTTAACCATTTCAGGACGTCCTACAGCAGCAACAAGGATATCGGCTGATAGACAAACCTTTTGAAGATTGTCTGTTCGTGAGTGACATATTGTAACAGTGCAATGCTCTTTAAGTAATAATTGAGCCATGGGTTTTCCAACAAGATTGGAGCGACCTATTATAACAGCATTTTTTCCTGTCAGATCTTTGATCGAATTTTTAATCAACATTGTTGCACCTTTAGGTGTACAGGGCACAAAGCCATCAAGACCGCTAACCAAATAACCTACATTAATGGGGTGGAGTCCATCAACATCTTTTTCTGGTAATATAGTTTCTATAACCCTTTGTTGACTCATGTGAGAAGGGATAGGGAGTTGTACTAAAATTCCATTAACATTGGGATCTTTATTTAGATCATCTATCTTCGCAAGCAATTCTTTTTCAGGTGTTTCTGCAGGCAGTCTGAATTCTAGAGATTCCATACCCGCTTCTTTAGTGTGTATACCTTTATTGCGTACATAAATCTCACTTGCAGGATCATTTCCAACAAGTAGCACTGCTAATCCTGGTTTTAAGTCATGGAGCTTCTTTAATCTTTCCACTTCTTTTGCAATACCAACTCGGAGCCTGGTTGCATATTCTTTTCCATCAATAAGATTTGCAGGCATATATTTTCCTAAAAATTAATTGGCCAATATTCCCTAAGAAATGAACGTAAAAAAAAGATAACCAGCAAAATAATAACCGGGGAAATATCTAATCCTCCCAAATTTGGTAAGTATCTACGCACATAATTAAATGCAGGTTCGGTAAGACGCCAGCTGGCCTCATAAAACATACGGACCAATTGATTAGATCTGTTGACTACGCCAAAACTTACCAGCCAGCTAAGTATCACAGCAATTATGACTAACCAGGAATAAAGGTCTAAAATAGTATCTAACAAAAAATAAACTGAATTCATGAACAAGCTTTACTATTAGTTAGAAAAATTTTCAACCTAATGAACATTCTATTTTTATAAAACACTACCAAATCTTAATAATGTCTTCCACATCTCTAAACAATTTGTCACCTTCCTTGGTGTTGAAGGCTTGATGAAATTCTTCCATATTAACAATAACACCATCAATTCGAAAACGTGCTGGAGAATGGGGGTCTGTTGCTACTCGCATCGCCTCGATTTCCTTTCTGAATTTAACTCTATCCGATTGAGCGGATCCGATAAAAAACCTTTGTTCTCCTGTTAATCCGTCAATTAAAGGAGACCTGTTTCCTTTAAGAGAGATTTTATAGGCCCGAAATGAAGCTTTGGCACCAGCAAGATCCGCAATATTTTCACCAAGAGTTAATTCTCCATTAATATTGATCCCTGGAACTGGCTCATACGTAGAATATTGATCGACGAGCCTTTTGGTTTTTTCATCAAATATTCTTCTATCTTGATCACTCCACCAGTTGTTTAACTTTCCATCTCCATCATATTGTGAACCTTTGTCATCAAATGCATGGCTAATTTCATGACCAATAGTTACTCCAATAGCACCATAGTTAACTGCATCATCAGCTGAGGGAATAAAATTTGGAGGTTGCAGATATGCCGCAGGAAAGACAATTTCATTTTTCGTAGGACTAAAATAAGCGTTAACCGTTTGTGGCGACATTGCCCATTTTCTTCTGTCTACTTTTTCTGTTAGCTTTTCAATAGCTTCAAGAAATTCAAATTCGGCTGCTCTTTTTAGATTGCCAAATAAATCATCAGAACGTAATTCGAGGTCTTCATAATCATCCCAGATCTCAGGATATCCGATCTTAACATTGAGTTTTCCTAACTTGTCTAGGGCTTTAACTTTTGTTTCTTCGCTCATCCATTCGAGTTCTTCTATTCCTACCTTGAAAGCAAAAAGAAGATTGTTGACCAGATCAGTCATTCTTTTTTTGTATTCGGGAGGAAAATAGGATTTTATATAAATCTTTCCAAGGGCATCTCCCATCACACTATTAGTAAGACCGACACCACGTTTCCATAGGGCCGGTAATTCTTCCCTTCCGGTTAAGATCTTCGAAAACCTAAAAGATTCTTCTACAAAATTGTCGGATAAAGCTCCACTCGAACCAGTTACAAGTCTAGCAAGAAGATAATCACGCCATTTTTCTACTGATAGAGTGTCCAATAATTCCGATAATTCTGACAAATAGGATGGTGACTCTATGATAAAACGGTCGTATCCATCAATTTTTAGACCTCTCAGCCATATAACAAACTTTTCTTTGGTTAGAAGATCCAATTCTGATGAATCAAAAGGGTTATATGTTTTCTGGGGATCCCTCCTCTCTGTCCTACTCAATTGTATTTTGGCAAGATTGTATTCAACCTCAAAAGCGTTAGACGCCCTCATATTTACATTATCAATTTTGGCTAAGATAAAAATATTTTCAAGGTACTTAGGATATTCTTCCCTCGCCGTCACATAATGCGGTTTGTCTTCTAAATAATAATCCCTATCAGGTAAACCTAAACCATTTTGGCCAAAATATATCGTGTAATCTAGCGGATTCTTGAGGTCATCATAAACGGCAAAGTAAAGAGGAGTAGATCTTCCCTCAATTACTGATGAAGCAAAATATTCCCATATATCATCAACGGTTGTGATATCATTTATTCTTTCAATATCTTCCTGAATAGGCTCAGATCCAAGATTATTCACTATCTCTCTATCCATAAAGCTTAAGTAAAGATTTACAATCTGACTTTCTTCCGAGCCCGACTCCGATGTGGCGCCGTTAGAGATTAATTCCTTTATCAATTTATTTTGGTTTTGAAAAGACTCCTCGCGCAGAGTCATATAAGAACCCCATCCTAATTGATCATTGGGGATTTCAGTCTCTCTGAGCCACTTGCTATTTACATAATCGTACATGCTGTCTTGCGGTCTGGTGTCCTCATTAAAGTCAGATTTATTAATCCCAGATTCCAATCGAGGGTCAGAACAAGAAAAAAGTATCCCAATTAAAGATATTATAAATATTTTCTTCAAATCTCTCTGCCCTACATTGCGCTTATGCCGCCATCAATTTTTATTTCCGAGCCAGTAATGAATTTTGACTCATCGCTTGCTAAAAATAAAACAGTGTAAGCAACATCATTTGGTTCTCCAACCTTACCTAATGGCACCTGCCTTGCCAGTTTCATCAATAGTTCGTCTCTTTCAACATTTGAACGATTGAGCATATTATCCAAAATAGGAGTATTGATAAAGGTCGGATGTATCGAGTTACAACGAATATTATAGGCCTGTCTTGCACAATGAAGTGCGACCGACTTTGACAACATCCAAACACCTGCCTTAGCGGTATTATAAGAGGCCATATTATGTCCAGCAATCAAGCCGGCTATCGATGAAGTATTAACAATTGAGCCGGGGGAATAATTTTTCATAATTGGAATAGCATATTTACAGCCTAGAAAAACGGAATCAGTGTCTACTTTCATTACGTTTTGAAAAGTTTCATAATCAGTATCCTCTATTGTTGTACCACCTCCAATACCGGCATTATTAACAAGCACATTAATTCCTCCCATTAACTTTTCTGCCTTAATAAGAGATTCTTTCCATTGATCTTCTGAAGTTACATCCAACTTCAAGGAAAAAGCCTGTTCAGGAAATTCGTTATTAATCCGTTCCGAGACTGAAACGACTTTGTCATAATTAATATCAGCCAAAACTACTTTAGAGCCCTCTTTAGCTAGCATATAAGCAATTGCCTCGCCCAAGCCTTGGGCAGCACCAGTAACAAAAGACATTTTACCATCTACACGACCCGCCATAATCTCCTCCTAAATGTTTTATTCACCCTTAAATTTTCCTTCCCTTTTTTCAAAAAAGGATTTAATCGCTTCTCTTTGATCCTCAGTTAAGCTTGCTAACTGAAATTGGTCACGATCCATAAAGCTCGATGTATAATTAAGCGCATTCGCCACTGCATTAATAGAGATTTTTGACATCCTTACCGGTAACGGGGGAAGAGCTTCGACTTTTTTAGCAATCTCTAATGATGCGGTCTTACTTTCCCCTTTATTAACCAATCTTTGAGTTAAATGCCAATCAAAGGCAGTTGCGCCATTAATTTCTTCGCCAAGTATTACTAATTCCTTAGTCGCGGCCGGACCAATTAAGGCATTTAATCTTGGGATAGATTGCCAACTCATATTCATTCCCAGAGGAATCTCGGGCAATCTAAAAATGGCTCCTTTTGATGCTACTCTGAAATCGCATGATACTGCCAATGCAAGAGCTCCTCCAATACAATACCCCTCTATTGAAGCAATGGTAATTTGTTCCAAACTCTCCCAAGCCTGGCACATGTCTGGTCCGGTTTTTAACATTTCTCGTCTTTGTAAACTTGTTTTAGAAAATTCACTCATCGAAGTATCTTTAAGGTCTGCGCCCACCGAAAAGGAATCACCCTGACCAGAAAGAATAACACACTGAACTTCAGTATTTACTTTTATGGAATGTGCACAGGATGTAAGTTCTTTCATCAACGCAATTGAAAGAGCATTTCTTCCATCTTTCCTGTCAATTTCAACTTCGACTATAGCGCCTGTCTTTTTAACATTAAGATTCTCATATTTATTCATTTGAATCTCTCCCTAGTAAGATTCAATATCAAGATGATCATATAATATACCTTTTGTTAAGATGGCCGGTAATATTTTTACTTCATCCGAGCCAGCTCTCCAATATAAATATAGGGGAACACCTGCTCTTTTATAGTAGGCCAATTGCTCTGTTATTTCTGGATTATTTGTAGTCCAATCACCAACTAGATAATGTATGTCTTCATTTTTAACCATTTTCTTAAACTCTTCAGAATTTTTTATAACTCTTTCATTGACCTTACAAGTTAGGCACCAATCGGCAGTAAAATTAACCAAAATATTTTTTTTCTGAACCCTTAGTTCCATTACTCTTTCACTTGACCATTTTTCGCCAAGGGATATTTTTTTCTGATTATTTGGTTTTGAGTCTGGAATAAAACTCACAACTAAAATTAAATTAAGAAAAATAATGATAGAGGCCAACAAAATAATTGATTTTCTTCCTATGTACTTAATAACTATCACACATGCCAAAAGTACAAAGAAAGATAGGAGCAAAATACTCAAAGATTCCATTCCTGTTTGATTAAATGCAACCCAAGCCAGCCAAAGAGAGGTTAGGAACATTGGTATGGACATAAAACGATTAAAAATATCCATCCACCTTCCTGGTTTTGGTAAAACGGCCATTGCCGAAGGAACAAGCGATAATAACAAAGTAGGAAAAGCAACCCCAAATCCCAAAAATATAAATACCAGCATTGATATTAATGGGGGTTGTACTAAACCCCATCCTATCGCTGCGCCCATATATGGACCTGTGCATGGAGTTGCAACTATCACTGTTAATAATCCCAATAGGACGGAATTGGTATAACCTTTACTTGCTATTCCAAAATTTCCTAACTTTGTAAAATTCGCACCAAATTCAATACGGAAAAAAAGAACTAAACCGATTACAAAAAAAAGCAATGCAAGAAAACTTGACACCGCACTGGATTGTAATTGCCATCCCCATCCCACAGACTGCCCTAGATTTTGGGCTGTAAAAGTAGCAAAAAATAAGATTATCATTGTTATCTCAACACCGAACGTAAATGCAATCCCATGTTTCCATGCCCCTTTTTCTCCGGATTCCTTAATAAATGATAATACTTTTAGTGCTATTACAGGAAAAACACAGGGCATAAAGTTTAATATCAAACCACCCACAAATGCCATAAGAACAATCAATATTAATGTTGGTTCTAATGTCTTATCTGCATTAATAAAAGGGGCCTTTTCTACTGATGAATTTAAAACAAAATATTTCTTTTCTGTTCCATCAGATATTTCCAATATTCCTGAAATGTTATCATAATTGACCTTATTGCGGTCTGGCCTGTCTACAAATAAGGTTGATTCCTTATTTGTAAATTTATAAAATTGCTTAGCATTATAACTGATCAAGCCCTCTTGTTCGGGGTAGAAATACACCTCCTTTGCCGCAGATTCGCTTTTCCAATTAAGCTGAAAAGTTCCATCTGAAATCTTGGCAGAAATTCTATCCTGAAATCCCTTTGGAACCTTTTCCATCCATATATTTATTAATTTTTGCGACCGAAGTATATCTTCATTAGAAAATTCAAACAAATTACCAAATATTTCTGCTTCTTCCGGAATACAAACATCTTTGCATACTAAAAATTTAAGATGGGTTGAAAACCTTCCTTCCTCTTTATATGAATCGTTGGCTTTTATTAAGATAGGAAGAATTAATTCGTCGTAATAACCATAACTAATTAATGGGTCAAGGGCGGCAATCTCAGGAGATGGCCACATTATATCTTTAATTTCTAACCCCTCAGGCAATGTCCAATTAATTTCCATAGGCAGTCCTGAATCTCCTGGGTTAATCCAATAAGTATGCCAACCTGGGTTAAGATCAAATTTTAATCCAATTATAAATTCATCACCTTTTTGAACACGATTTTGTTCACTTAATAGGGATATTTTGGAATTGTTGGATACAGCCTCGTTTTCTGTAGCAAAAGAATAATTGCTAAAAAACAGAAACAGGAAAATAAAAAAAATTCTCATTTAATGATCAAAACCTTTCAATCAACAAATTTTACTTTTATATATCTTATAAACTCTACCAATTCTTATATCTTTTGCGGGCATTAGTCTGTAAAAATATTTGAGGAGGGTTACTCGTGAAAAGAAAAATATTTATATTGTTTCTCTTGTTTCCTATTACAGTCTTTTCATTAGAAAAAACTGAATTAGACACCATCGCTGATACTATTGGCTGTCTTAATATTGAAAATGATAACACAAGATTAAATTGTTTCGAAAACAATGCTAAAAAATTAGAATCGGTTTTTCCCTTAGCAAAATTAAACGAAGAGGAACGGACGGCGAAAATAGAATCGATAAAAAAAATAAAAAAAATAGAATCATTTGGAGTGGTGCAAACAGTCAACGCTATAGTAGGTAAGGAAAAACAAGATTTAGAAAAAATTTCTGCAATTATAAAGGATAACGACTTTGTTGATTTGACTAAAATCAGAATTTATTTTCAAAATGGTCAAATATGGAGACAAGTTGACTCCACGCCCTACCGAGGTCCTAAAAATCTTGAAGGAAAGAGAGCATTTATATCGTCCGCAGCTCTTGGAAGTTTTTTGATGAAGATAGAAGGAGTAGGGGGTAAATTTAGAGTACGCAGGGAGAAATAAAAAAACCCATGACTAAGAAAAATCAAGGCTTGAATATCTTAGGAATAGAGACTAGTTGTGACGAAACAGCTGTAGCTATAGTCAACATACAAGAAAATTATAAGGGCAAGATCTTATCAAATAAAATTCTTAGCCAAAATAAAGAACATTCGCCATATGGTGGCGTGGTACCCGAAATAGCTTCACGATCTCATGTTGAGCATCTTGATGATCTTATTCATCAAGCACTAAAGGATGCTGAACTTTCTTTTGATAATTTTGACGGAATTGCTGTGACTTCTGGTCCTGGATTGATAGGAGGTTTGATAGTAGGCATGGCAACTGCAAAGGGGCTTTCTCTGGCCACTAATGTTCCATTAATCGGCGTTAATCATTTGGAGGGTCACGCTCTTACTCCTTTACTTACCAATGACACTTCCTTCCCTTATATTCTTCTTCTTGTTTCAGGAGGGCATTGTCAGTTGATCATTGTTGAGGCATTAGGAAAATATTCTAAAATTGGAACAACATTGGATGATGCAGTTGGTGAAGCATTTGATAAAGCAGCAAAATTTATGGGCCTAGGTTATCCGGGGGGGCCAGAATTAGAAAAACTTGCCTTAAGAGGAAACCCTTATGCTTTTGATTTACCCCGCCCTTTAATAGATCAGGATAATTGTAATTTTTCCTTTTCTGGACTTAAAACAGCTTTTATAAGGTTAACAAGATCTATTGAACCGGTTGATAAAAAAACTAGTGCAGATTTGGCCGCATCATATCAACAAGCTATAATAGATTGTCTAATCAATAGACTTTCGAAATCCATCGAAATTGTTAAAGAATTGCGACCAGATTTAAAAATCAAGAATTTGGTTGCTTCTGGTGGAGTCGCAGCAAACAAGAAGCTTGCAGAACAAATGCAAGAATTTTCGAAAGAAAAAAATATGGAATTTATTTCCCCTCCTATTGAATTTTGTACTGATAATGCAGTTATGATAGCTTGGGCGGGAGGCTTGCGTTTATCGGCAGGAATGCGAGATCCGCTTAGCATCAATGCTAAAGCTAGATGGCCTCTTGAGGAGGTAAATATTAATTAAATGAAAGACAACCCCAATACATCTTTTTCAAGATTTAAATCTATAGCCGTTATTGGGGCAGGTGCTTGGGGAACCGCACTAGCAAGAATTTTAAGTAAGAATAATGGTTCTATAAAAATATGGGCAAAAGAGGATTCCGTAATTACAAGCATAAACACCCGCCATGAGAATGAAACATTCTTAAAAAACATAACGTTGCCAAATTCCATTATTGCATATAAGAGTTTTGAAAATTTCGCTGATGCAGATTTAATATTATTAGTTACGCCGGCTCAATTTATGAGAACTACTTTGGAAGCCTTGAAAGAATTTGTAAATCCCGAAACTCCTATTGTTTTGTGCTCAAAAGGGATCGAGTCTGAAACTCTAAAATTCATGAGTGAAATAACAACAGATATTCTACCGCAGAATCCTCTTGCAGTATTATCCGGACCCAGCTTTGCGATTGATGTTGCTCATGGGAAACCCACAGCAGTGACACTCGCTTGTAAAAATGCTCTTCTGGGAGAGAGAATAGCAAATACTATAAGTTTACCAACATTTAGACCGTATCTATCTGATGATATCATGGGAACTCAAATAGGCGGGGTAACAAAAAACGTAATAGCCATTGCAGCTGGAATCGCCTACGGTTTTAATCTAGGGGATAGCGCCCGTGCAGCAATAATCGCAAGAGGTTTTTCAGAAATATGCCGCCTGTCAATTACCATGGGAGGAAAAGAAGAAACCCTTTCGGGCTTATCAGGAATAGGTGATTTGATTCTGACTTGTAGCTCAGAAACTTCACGTAATTTTTCTTTAGGAGTAAAACTTGGAAATGGACAAACAGTTACTGAAGCCACAGAAGGCTTAAAGACAGTTGCCGAGGGATTGCATTCGGCAAAAGCTGTCTTGGAGCTGTCAATAAGAAAAAAAGTTGAAATGCCTATTACCAAATCAGTAAATGATTTGATAGATCAAAAATCTTCACTAGAGGATATCATAAATAATTTACTTTCAAGGCCAATTAAAAGAGAAAAATAAAATTGTATTGCTTAATATGCTCAGATAAAAAAGATTCACTTGATTTAAGAATGCAAAATAGGGAGGAACATCTAAAGTATGTTCAAGATTCGGGGTTGGTCTTTTTTGCTGGCCCTTTATTATCAGAAAAAGACGTAATGGTTGGAAGTTTAATAATATTAAATGTTGCTAAACGTTCTGAGGCTAAAGAATGGTCAAAAAACGACCCTTACAATAGGGCGGGCCTTTTCAAAAATATTAAAATCATAAAATTCAAACATTTAATATAAAAAAGATTGAATTAAAAATCGCTGATAATTCCATCTTTCTCCCAGTCATTATATCTAGTTGGTTCGGGGCCTTTCCTTCCGCCAATTTCCTTAGCCTGCTCTTTTGTTTTCTTTTTTTGTCTTCTTCTTTTCTCTACCTCTTTAAGGGCTTGGCTGGAAATAGATATTTTGTTTTTTTTATTCATTATCTGCACTTGGACATATAGTCATATATAAACTATTTTTAAAGGATTATAAATTGTCAATCGGTTCAATCTAATGAGTCAAATTAAAGGAACAGAAACGAGAAAAATAGCTTCGTATATTCTTGAAGAGGTTATAAAACGATCCAATTCTATGGATGTAATATTAGAAAGAGTTTCAAGAATAAATAAAAATTATTCTAAGTTGAATCAGCGTGATCGAGCTTTTTGCAGGATGTTATCGGCTTCTACTTTAAGATACCTAACTCAGATAGATTATGCCTTAGATAAATTTTTAGATAAATCTCTAAGAAAATTACCAGAGAAAGTAAAAATTGCATTACGTTTAGGGGTGGTACAAATAATTTTCTTAGAAACTCCAAATTATGCTGCTGTCAATATGTCAGTCAACCTCGTAAGCAAAAATTGGAGATCATTAACTAATGCAATCCTTAGACGTATAACAAGAGAGAAATCGATATTTTTGAAACACTTAAACAATGGCCCGAAGATTCCCGTTTGGTTAGAAAAAAGATGGAAAAAAAACTGGAAAGAGGAGTATGAAGATATAATTAAAGTGCATCAAAATCTAACGCCTCCAATAGATATTTCGGTAAAGAGTAATGTAAAATTTTGGGCTAAGGAGTTAGATGCAAAATTGCTTCTAAATGATGTGTTGAGGATTTATGGTGAAGGGCGTATTGATAAACTATCAGGATTTCAACTAGGTGAGTGGTGGATACAAGATTTTTCTTCTCAGATTCCTGTTCGGCTTCTAAACGTTAAATCAGGTGAAAATATCCTTGATTTGTGCTCAGCCCCTGGTGGAAAGACAGCTCAATTAGCATCTCTTGGAGCAAAGGTTACTTCAGTGGATAAAAGCACATCAAGACTTGAAATATTAAAGAGTAACTTGAGACGATTAAAACTGACATCAGAATTGATAAATAAAGATATATTAAAATATAAGTTTAACAAAAGTTGGTCTAAGATCTTACTGGATGCCCCTTGTTCGTCAACTGGAACATTGAGGCGTCATCCTGATATAATGCACAATAAAAATGAAAAAGAAGTTTTGTTACTTACCTCTATCCAGGAAAAACTTTTAGACAAAAGCTGGTCCATTCTTAACCAGAATGGCTTCTTAATTTACTGCACTTGCTCTCTTGAAAAAGAAGAGGGTGAAGACCAAATAGAAAAATTCCTAAATAAACATAAGGACGCACGAATAGATAAAATACTAGAACCTGAAATGGACGGTATCGAGGAATCAATATCGAAAAAGGGTTGGCTCAGAATTCTACCACATCATTATAATGATGAAGGCGGCATAGATGGTTTTTTTATTGCTCGTTTAAAAAAGGTTTAATGGATTTTGAGCTTACTTTGTTTATCTTGATTAAAGATTTTCAGTAATAAATTTTAATGAAATAATTAATTTTATATGACACAAAAAACAATAGAATTTTTTGTAGCTTGCATGGAGTTAAAGCCTCTGTTAATGAGTGTACATGGAAGAGAAAATAAAGATTGCCCCCTCCATATTAGCGGCTGATTTTTCGCAACTTGGTATCGAAACCCAAGCCATAACAAAGGCTGGTGCTGACTATGTTCATGTGGATGTCATGGATGGACATTTTGTTCCAAACATTACTATTGGTCCCGAAGTCATAAAAGATCTCAGAAAATGCACGGAATTACCTTTCGATGTACATCTAATGATTGCGCCTGTCGATCCGTTCCTTGAGAGTTTCGTCAAATCGGGGGCAGACATTATCACCTTTCACCCTGAGGCTGGGCCTAATACCCAAAAAACAATTAATATAATCAAAAAATTAGGAATCAAAGTTGGTCTTTCACTGAATCCTTCAACATCCATTGAAGTTCTAGATCCATTAATAGATTGCTTGGACTTAATTTTAGTTATGACAGTAGTCCCCGGATTTGGTGGTCAAACATTTTTGGATAATCAACTAATAAAAATTGAAAAGATTCGTAAATTAATTGACAAAAGTGGGAAGAATATAGAATTGGAGGTTGACGGTGGAATTAATTTTGATACTGCTCCTAAAGCAATAAGCGCGGGAGCCGATGTTTTGGTTGCTGGTACCGCAACTTTTAATGGTGGCCCCCAAAATTATGCTAGTAATATCTCAAAACTCAGAAACGGATAATGGAATCAAAATTAATAAAGATTGAAAGAGCCCTTATCTCTATATCAAATAAAAATGGAATCTTGGATTTGGTAAAAATTCTTCAAGATAACAATGTAGAAATAATTTCAACAGGAGGCACGTCTTTATTCTTGTCTGAATCGGGATTTAAAGTTGTGGACGTTTCTTCAATAACAGATTTTCCAGAAATATTAGATGGTCGGGTTAAAACCTTACACCCGAAGATTCATGGTGGCCTCTTGGGAATTAGGGAGAATACTAATCATAAAAACACAATGTTAGAACAGGAAATTCCCAATATAGATTTATTGATAGTTAACCTTTATCCTTTTGAAGAAACTATTGCTAAAGGCTCTTCATACAAAGAATCGATAGAAAATATCGATATTGGTGGCCCAGCAATGATAAGGGCTGCAGCAAAAAATCACGATGGCGTCGGTGTGGTAGTTGATCCCAATGATTATGATAAAATTTCACAGGAATTAATTAAGAATAATTGTTGCCTAACTAAGCAAACCACAAAAAGGCTTGCCCTAAAAGCATATTCAAGAACGGCCTCTTACGACGCAACTATATCTAACTGGCTTTCGTCCCAATTAGGTGAACAGATGGGAGATTTTAAAGCTGTTGGAGGAAGTAAAATACAATCACTACGGTATGGAGAAAATCCTCATCAAAGTGCTGCATTTTATAGCGACGGCACTAATCGCTTAGGGGTGGTTACTGCGAAACAACTTCAAGGAAAAGAACTCAGTTATAATAATATTAATGATACAAATGCAGCTTTCGAATTGGTGTCCGAATTTAATCCTGAAGAAGGATCTGCAATTGCTATTATCAAACACGCCAATCCGTGTGGAGTAGCAGTAGGAAAAAAACAATCTGAAGTTTTTAATAACGCTTTAGCGTGCGACTCTACTTCTGCCTTTGGAAGTATAATTGCCCTTAATACTGAGCTTAGCGGGGATACAGCAAAGTTAATAACCGAAATATTTACAGAAGTAATTATTGCTCCGTCAATATCGAAAGACGCTGAAAGGATCTTGTCTGAGAAAAAGAATCTAAGAGTGATGATTACTGGTGGAATCCCTGATCCTCTTGAAGAAAATGTGTCATTTAAGACAGTATCAGGAGGATTTCTAACACAATCCAGAGATAATATAAGCCTTGATCTAAACGAAACAAAGATCGTAACAAAAAGAAAACCAACTGATAGTGAAGTGGAAGATTTAATTTTTGCCTTCAAGGTTGCTAAACATGTAAAATCTAATGCAATTGTTTATGCAAAAAATAAAACAACGGTTGGCATTGGAGCTGGGCAAATGAACAGGTTGGATTCTTCAAGGATCGCTGCTAGAAAATCACTTGACGCTGCTTTAGCCCTAGGAAATAAAGACCCCTTAGCGGTGGGCTCAGTAGTTGCTTCAGATGCTTTTTTCCCATTCGCAGATGGTTTGATGGCTGCTGCAGAGGCTGGTGCAACTGCAATTATCCAACCGGGTGGATCTATTCGTGATGATGAGGTAATCCAAGCAGCCGACGAAGAAAATTTGGCTATGATCTTTACAAGCATTAGACACTTTAATCATTAATTTAATAATTTACCTTCAGCCCCAAATAAATGGATGCTCCCTCGGTCCCATACCCATAAATATCCTGATAACTTTCATTAAAAATATTTTTTATTTTAGTATAAAAAACTAAATCATTTTTTAAATTCTTTATAAAAGTTAGATCAGCCCTAATCCATTCTTCGAGGGTGCCCCGCGTATCTTTTTCTCTTCCGTTATAATTAATCTGGAAAAAAAATCTTGAATCTGAACTAATGATATAAGAAAAATCAATCGACGCCTTTCTTTTTGGAATTCGCATAAGACTAACTCCTAATGAGTCTTTAGCTTCTAAAAAAGAATAACTACCAGTAATATTAAAATTTTCTGATTCGTTATAACCTAAATTCAGTTCAACACCTTCAGTAGAAACCCTTTTTATATTTTCATAAACGCCAAGAGCAAAAGAAAAGTCTATTTGGTTTATAATATCTTGATTAAAATAAGTTATTCCAAAAGTAACCCCTTTGTCTTTTGATATATATTCAAAACCTACTTCGTATCCTTCACTGCTTTCTGGTTTTATAGATTTGTTAGCGGTTACTGCTCCACAACAAAAAAATGTTGATTGGAATATTGTCGGCAACTTGAAGCCTTCACCCCAATTCGACCTGAAGAACCAGTCATTTCCTAAATCATAAAATCCAGTAATCTTCATTGTATTTTTTTTGGAATCGTTATTTCTTCTATCGCTTCTAAGACCTAAGGAAATACCTAATTTTTTTAAGGGCTTAAGCTCGTATAATAGGAATAAAGATTTAGTGCTTATGGAATCTGTTAAGACCTTTGTTTCCTCATTCTCAAGACCAAAGGTTAAAAAATTAGTAGGGCTAAAAGAATAATTTCCTGTATATCGTATAAAATCTCTTTTTCCCTCGGCAGAGAAATTCTGCTTCCCATTTAAAGAATATTTTCTATCTATACTGGATCTGGCATATGTTAGAATGTTATCTAACTTTCCTTCTAATACACTCCTTTTGACTGACATAGTCCAGTTCAAATGGTTGGACTTGGTGTTTTCATCCCCATCTTTTACACCTGTTATAAAACCATAACTATCAAAATCGATGTCCGATTCCGAATAATTTATATTAGTGCTGTATGTAATGTCATAAAGGTTAANCTTTCCTTTGAACAAANAAGATCGGCTTCCAAAACCATCCNTTTCAAAATTGCCATCATTTTCTTCCGCTTTAGAAATTCCNTTCGANTTATGNTCAAATGCAGANATTTGNAAATTANTNNCATTGTTAGAAAAATATATATTAGCCCCTAATTTNAAAGTTTCGTGNGATCCNGTTTCAATAAAAAAGTTGTATTTTGGNCCCATTTGNAAGTCCTTCGTAACGATATTTATTAGACCACCAATCGCATCGCTCCCCCACAATGTGGATTGGGATCCTTTAAGTACCTCAATTCTCTCAATATTAAAGGTTTGAAGATTAGAAAAATCAAAGGCACCATCCGGTGAGGAGGCATCATTTACTTTCACTCCGTCAATAAGAACTAATGTCTGACCACTCGATGCGCCCCTAATTCTTGCGTACGAAGTTCCTCCGAAAGCACCACTTTGACTGATATTAATTCCCCCCAAAGACTCTAATGCTTCACTAACAAAACTATATCCCTTATTAAAAATTTCATCGGAAGTGATAACATCAATACTAGATCCGATCTGGTAAATGTTGACAGAAGATCGGACGGATTTGACTTGTATTGTTTCTAAAGAATGTACTTTAATTTGCTGCGATTTTGCCTGGCTATAGACATTTGAAGCGATCACAATAAGGAAACAACAGAAAAATTTTTGCATATCAATTTTCTTTCAAAAAAACTTTCTAGTTACCCTAGTAGGGTAGCTAATCTGTCGTTTCAAAGGAAAATCCTGCCTTAAGGATTAACCCGATCCTAGGGCGAACGACACGATGGTAGGTCTCCTGGCTCACATTTCGAAGCTTTGAACGCCTTCCCAAAAAAATTCAGTGGCACTTTGTTCTAGCTCAATGTTTACAGTTGCGGGAACAGCACAGGAATAAAACCTGTTTCCCTTTTAACCGTATTACACGGCACCATCGGGTTATTTATACCAAGAATATATATACTTTCAATAGAATGTTGTGGAGCGGGCGATGAGATTCGAACTCACGACCCTCACGTTGGCAACGTGATGCTCTACCACTGAGCTACGCCCGCACTAACCAGAAATTCACAATATTTGAAAGATTTAAAGAAGTAAACAATCTTACTTAACTAATCTCAAGTGATTATGTATAGTTGTGTAATATGAGTAAACAAGATCAAAGAATACAATTAGTTGCCTCAACAGAATTTAGAAATGAGGTAAACAAATGGAGAAGAGGTCAAACGGATCTACCGTCACACTCTGAATCTATAAGAAGGTTAGTTAAGATCGCTTTACGTCTTGAAAAGGGTGAAACTATGAAAATGATAACTGCTATAATTAGACCACATAAATATAACGATGTGCGTGATGCATTGATTGACATTGGAATTGAGGGATTATCTGCTACGGAGATAAAAGGTTTTGGCCGTCAAAGAGGACAAACTGAAATTTACAGGGGCTCAGAATATAAAACCACTGAAATACCAAAAATCAAGATTGATCTTGTTGTAGCGGCCGAGCGGCTAGAACAGGTTATTGAAATTATTAAAAAAACTTCTGAAACTGGAAAAGTTGGAGATGGTAAGATTTTTATATCCGATATCGATCGCGCAATAAGAATTAGAACTGGAGAAACCCAGGAAGAAGCATTATAAAAATGGCAAATAACAAAAATGAAAACTTAGATCTTCAAAAAGATCAAAATCTACAAAAAAATAATTATATTGTTGATGTAAATACTGAAAATTTTATGGCTATTGTCATTGAACAATCAAAAAGTACTCCTGTAATAGTTGATTTTTGGGCTCCTTGGTGTGAACCTTGTAAACAACTTACTCCAATATTGGAAAAAATAGTAAACGGCGAAAATGGTAGAATTATTCTCGCTAAAATGAATATCGATGATAATCCTGAAATTCCTCAACAATTAAAAATAAAATCAATCCCTGCAATAATTGCTTTCTATGACTCACAACCTGTAGATGGTTTTGCGGGAGTACAGCCAGAGTCCGTAATCAAAGAATTTATTTCTAAAATTTTATCATTAAGCGGTCCTTCTGAGGAAGAAAAGGGAATGGAAATCGCAAAGGAAATGTTTTTGAATGAAGAGACTGAACAATCTCTTGAGATTTTTGGACAGATAGCTCAATCAGAACCTGAAAATATTAGCGCAATATCAATGATTGGAAAATGTTATTTGAGGTTGGGAGAGCTAGAAAAAGCTAAAAATATTTTAGCATCCATAGAAAATAAAGATAACAACAACCAGGATTATATTTCACTTAAAGCTGAAGTGGATTTATTAAGAAAAGGGGAAGAAAAGACCGTCAACGATCAAGGTATGGAAGAATTAATGCTAAGGGTAGAAAAAAATCCTAATGATCATGAGGCCAATTATGATCTTGCTATTAATTTTAACACTAAAGGGAATTACAAAGCAGCAATAGATCGCCTTCTATCAATAATTGAAAAAGATAGAAACTGGAAAGATGATAAAGCTCGTAAACAATTGATAGAAATTTTTGATGCTTTAGGACAACAAACTCAAGTGGTCAATGAGGGAAGAAAAAAATTATCTTCTATTTTATTTAGTTAGATGAGAAACTTATACGAATATAATAGTGTTTTGGATTTACCATTGAAGATTCCTGTGTTCCCTTTATCAGGTGCACTCTTATTACCTAGAACACAATTACCTTTAAATATTTTTGAGCCGAGATATCTTGAAATGATAGATAATGTAATTTCTAACAACAGACTAATTGGGGTGGTACAATCTAAACTAAATGAGGAAAATGAACTTTTTCTTATAGGGTGTATGGGGAGAATTACTTCTTTTAGCGAATTAACAAATAACCGTTTTTTGATTACATTAACCGGAGTATGTCGTTTTAAAATCCTCCAGGAATTGGAGGTTTTGACTCCTTATAGGCAATTTAAAATCTCGTGCGACGACTTTAAAGATGATTTGATTAAGGGTGAAGGGGAAGACGAAGCGGATAGGGAAAGATTACTTGAGGTCTTAAAAAAATACTTGAAAAAAAATAACCTGCAGGCTGACTGGGAAGCAATAGATAATTCCTCAACAGAATTATTAATTAATTCACTATGTATCCTAAGCCCGTACAGCACAGAAGAAAAACAGGCCTTACTGGAAGCCGAAACATTAAAAAAAAGGAACGAAATTTTAATTGCAATGACTGAAATGACTTTATCGACAAACATAGGAACTGAGTCTATACAATAATAGCATGTCCAAAGAAATTGACCCAAAATTATTAGAGATATTAGTTTGCCCTTTAACAAAGGAGAAGCTTGAGTGGGATAAAGATGCACAAGAGTTAATTAGCCGTAAAGCTAAATTAGCTTACCCTGTTCGTGATGGCATACCAATTATGCTGCCCGAAGAAGCAAGAAAAATTAGCTAATCATTTTTCTTCTTTACAGAAAAAGCCTTGCCTAACGATGGTCTTTTTAATATTCCCCCGGAAGCTTCCTTAATTAGGAGTTTTTTAACTGGATCTACTTTGTTAATAATATTCATAGCATTCCGTCTTAATCCCTTTAAAAGCGTACCATCAGATTCATATATATTGTTTATCAAATCAGAAGCGTTAACCATGCCCAATCCTTCTATTAACCTAATACGTTTGTAAGCTCTAAAAGATGGAACAGAAATAACTTCAGTTGCTAGCCTTTGGGACTCCATAAATGCATCTGATATATATGCTAAGTCCCTAATTGCCTGATTCCATCCTTGCCCTAACAGAGGGTGCATAGATCTAATTGAATCTCCTGCAAAGATGAAGCGATCATCACTGTTACCGTTCAAGGTATATTTAATTAATGGAAAAGATTTTGGTCCTTCAATAATTTCTACTAAACCCAATTTATTTTTACAAAGTTCATTAAGTCGACTTATTATCATCTGAGGAGATTTGATTAATTCCTTTGCCGTGCTTGATGGATTAGTCCAAATCAAAGAGGTTAAATTTTTTTTCTTTTCACTCAAAAGTGGCAATAAAGCAAAGGGACCCCCTTTAATAAAGAACTGACTAGCCTCTCCTTTATGAGGTTTCTCGTGTAGAAGTGTAGCAACGATAGCATGCTGATCATAATGTTTTTCTCGATAACTTAATTTCAGAATCTTTTGAAATTTATTTTCCAATTTATTGGTAAATATCAATAATTTCGAAGAAATCACTTCTCCATTATTCATATTAATAAATATTTTTTTGTTATCTTTTTTTATGGAAAGAATATCTGAAATTTTCCTAGCATGTCCTTTTCTTACATTCTTCCCTAGAATTTCTAAGATTTCATTGCGCTTAACAATATATGAGAGATAATCTCCATCATTATCTTTCATATCAAAAACTAATTTCGACTTTTCTCTTATTGATCCTAAACCTCCCTCATAAATACTCATTTTTTTAACTTTTTGGGCTTTCAACTTAACGCCTAAAGTGTTAAATGTTTTTATTGTTGAGGTGGATAAGGCGAGAGATCTAGGGTCTTTTCTGTTGTGAGCAGCTTTCCCGTTAGTAAAGCATACATATTTACTTTTTGTTGACTCGGCCATAGATTTCATAATTCCAGCAGTAATACCGTCTCCTATTATTGCAAAATCATAGATTTTATCGATTTCTTCCATAAATACATTCCTGGTAATTTTATGTTTAATTATTATTCTTATAAAAAAATTGTTGCAGAGTAAATAGATAAAGAGTGATTATGGTTGTGATTCGTTTTCGAGTGTTTTTTTAGGTCTTTATAATTAAAGGTAATGGATTTTATTAAAAAAATTTTTTTTTATCCGAGGATGGCTGCCCGATATTTAGCCGATATGTTTCTTCGGTTATTTTATGGCCTTTTTGTGATTTCATCCAAGTTCTTACTAATTATCTTAGGAATTGTAATTTCTTTGGCTTTGTTATCTTATAACATTTTAGATAAAAGCCTCAATACTGCTTCAGAAAATCCACCTTCAAATATTATTGGTTTACCCGGATCTTATATTTCAGATTTGTTGATACAACTTTTTGGCACTTCATCGCTATTCTTGGCTATTTCATTAATTATTTGGGGTATTTATCTTTTAATAAGAAAAAGTAAGCCCTTTTGGTCGACTTTATTTATTTTTATAGTGAGTTTTTCTATTTTAACTCTCTCTTTTCAAATTATCTATGAAGAGGGGGGTCTTTTAGGACATTTTATTTTTTATAAAATAGAACCTTTTTTTGAATTCTTATTTGGTGCTAATCAGGAGATGGGGGAAACAAGTTTTACTCCTCAGGGAATAATTTATTTCTTTATTTGTATTTCGGCTCTTGCCTTAAGCAATTATGCCCTAGTTCCTGCTCAATCAAAACGATTAGCAAAGAAGAAATTGAATACCGAGGTCTCTCAAGAAATTAAATCAAATTTTGTCGATGTTAAAGATGAAACGTTTGTTGAAAAGAAAGACAAACCTATTATCTCAAGACCAAAAAAAGCAAAACCACAGATATCAAAAAGAAAGCCCCTAGATTTTCAACCAACAAGTCAAATAAATAAATCAGGTTATGAATTTCCTACATTAAATCTTCTTAAAGAGTTGCCAGAAATAGAGAAAACAGAACTCTCAGATGAAAAGATAGAGGAAAATAGAAGACTTTTATTGACTGTGTTAAGCGATTATGCTGTTGAGGGTGAGATTGTAAATGTAAGACCCGGACCAATAGTAACATTATACGAGCTCAAACCTGCTCCAGGAATAAGAACCAAAAGGGTAATTGATCTCGCGGATGACATAGCCCGATCAATGAGTGCGATTTCCGTTCGTGTGGCTGTTGTACCTGGAAAAAACTCTATCGGTATTGAATTACCAAACGATGATAGAGACACAGTATTTTTAAGAGAAATTTTGGAATCAGAAAAATTCGTCTCATCAAGTCAGGAAATACCTTTGAGTCTTGGAAAAGATATTGGCGGAGCTCCAATTATAGCTGATCTATCAGCTATGCCACATTTATTAATATCAGGAACAACGGGCTCAGGAAAATCAGTTGGCATAAATGGTATGATACTTTCAATCTTGTATAAATTCAGACCTGATGAATGTCGGTTAATTATGGTTGATCCCAAGATGCTTGAACTCTCTGTCTATGATGGAATCCCTCACTTACTAACACCCGTTGTTACGGATCCTAAAAAAGCCGTTGTAGCTCTTAAATGGGTTGTAAGAGAAATGGAGGAAAGATACCGAAAGATGTCCAAGATTTCAGTGCGTACCATGGAAGCGTATAACAAAAAGGCTGAACAATATCTCAAGGAAGGAAGATCCTTTAAAAGAAGAGTTCACACAGGTTATGATCCCGAAAACGGTGAAGCGATGTATGAAGAGGAACAAATAACTCCTGAAAGATTACCGTTTATTGTTGTTGTAATAGATGAGATGGCAGATTTGATGATGGTAGCTAGAAATGATATAGAACATCTTATTCAAAGATTGGCCCAGATGGCTCGCGCCGCAGGAATTCACGTTGTCTTAGCAACCCAGAGACCTTCGGTGGATATTGTTACTGGAACAATAAAGGCAAACTTACCTACAAGAATTTCTTTTAGGGTAGCATCAAAAATCGATAGCAGAACTATATTAAATGAGATGGGCGCTGAACAATTACTAGGAAAAGGTGATATGTTATTTCTAACCGAAGGAGGTATAGTTACTCGTGTACATGGACCGTTTATCTCCGATAGCGAAGTAGAAAGAGTAGTAACCCACATTAGACGACAAGAAAATCCAGATTATATTGAATCTGTTATTGAAGAAGATACGGATTTACCTTTGGGTGATCATATTGCAGAAGAAGGTGGAGACATGTTATTTAATCAGGCAGTTTCTATAATAATAAGAGATCAAAGAGCATCAACAAGTTATATCCAAAGAAAATTACAAATTGGTTATAATAGGGCGGCTAGAATAATAGAAGAAATGGAAGATAAAGGAATAGTGTCGTCTCCAAACAATCAGGGGAAGAGAGAAATTTTAAAAGGTAATGATTGATGGCCACGAAGATCAGAATAATAATAATATTTTTAATATTTTTTTCCTTTGAAACCTCCAAATCAGAGATTACTAAAGATCTTAGAGATGAATGGCTGATTAATGTTGAGCAATATCTTTCAGAATTAAGCGCAATAAACGGCTCTTTTACACAAATTAATAATAATGGAAATATATCTAAGGGAAAATTCTGGATCGGGAATAATCAAGAATTAAGATTTGAATATTTACCCCCCTCTGAAACAATTATAATTATTAAAAATAAAAAAATCTTTTTTAAGGAGAATAAAGCAGAAGAATTTGCAAGTTATTCGACAAATGAGAATCCACTTGTAGGTATATTTTCTGACAAGATCCAATTTGAACAATTCCTAATTAAAAACCTAGAAATTAAGGGAAGCATTGGAACTTTTAGCTTAAATACAGAAAAAAGTCTGTCTAGGAATATCCTTTTTCTAACATTGGATTATCCTGATCCAAAATTGAGACAATGGAGATTTATAGACGAACAAAAAAAGGAGACAACAATTTTCTTCTCAAATATTGACACTCAAGAGAAAATAAAAGAAAACTTATTTGAAACAAGAAGATAATTTTCTCTAGTTTTAGAATCTCAATAAAGTTCTAGATAGAATGACAGTTAATTGGTATTAAGGTTATCACCTTTTTTAAAATGAAAGATTAACATGAAAAAAATAAATATATTGAAATATCCTACCAGAAGATCTTTTGTCTCCGGGCTCGCTTTATTTATTGCTGGGATTTCTGTGAGTCCAAAAAAAGTTTTTCCTCAAAGTCAGGAAGCTGCGGATATTTCTTTAAACTTAGTTAGACCGAAGAATTATCTACCCAGAAATACAATATCTAAAGTTTCCTCTGCACTAAGTATTCCTATAAAAGATCAGGTTTATGAAGGAGAAAAGAATAATATTGATGAGGATTTCGACATATTCATCGGAAGAAACGATATAATAGAAGCCGCTATTGACACAGGAAAACTTTCAGAAATTGACAATTCGCTAATACCTAACCGTTCTTTTATTAATGAACAATTCTTAACTTCTTTTTATGATCCAGGGAGAAAATATTCGATTCCATTAACCTGGGGCGGATTAGGAATAATTTATCGTAAAGACAAATTTGATGAACCTCCAAATACTTGGAGATGGTTACTGGACTCAGATAAATATTCTGGAAAGATTGCTTTAATTGGGGAAGGAAGAACATTAATACAAATTGCATTAAAATATATGGGGATGAGCCTTAATACTAATGATCCAATGTGGATAAACCAAGCAGAAAAGCTATTAAAAAGACAGAAAGAGCATATTAGGGATTTTGGAAACAATAATGGCATAAGTCTGCTTACATCTGGAGAGGTTGATTTAGCAATCTCAAGCAATGATGAGGCAGCAAAAGTTATTTCCACTAATAACGATATAGGTTTCGTATTTCCAAGAGAGGGTAGTTTAATTTGGGAAGATGCAATATGCATAGCAAAATCATCTAACAAAAAGGAAAGCGCGCATTATTTTATCAATTCACTTTTAGACGCAAAAATAGGGAAAAATATTGCTGAAGAAAATAGTTTAGCTACATCCAATATGATGGCTTTAGATATTAGCAGCGATAGTTATAAAAATGACGGGCTAATCTTCCCAAACGATCAAATCATCGAGAGATATGAGGATACGTCAAATATATTGGACTTCGATTACGAAATGATGATTGATGAAATGTGGAAAAACATAAAAGACGCTTAATTACTTCTAATAAAAATGCGAATAATTTCATGGAATATTAACTCCGTTCGCCTAAGAATGGATATGTTAAAGAAAATAGTTAAACGTTTTAAACCTGATATATTGTGTCTTCAGGAAACAAAATGCCCGAACGATTTATTTCCACATCAAGATTTTTATGATATGGGCTTTCGTTATTCATATGCTCACGGGATCAAGGGTTATAATGGAGTATCAATAGCCTCTACAATTAATTCAACTAAAAATAACAAAAAGAAGTTCTGCAACAAAGATGACGGTAGGCATATTTCGGTTAATCTAAGTTATCGAAATAAGATTATAACAGTTCATAATTTCTATGTTCCTGCTGGAGGGGATATTCCAGACCCAAATATAAATGAAAAATTCAAGCATAAGATTGATTTTTTGGATGAAGCCACTAATTGGTTTTCTAAGAAGTCCGGCAAAGATAAATCACTTATTGCTTTAGTTGGGGACATAAATATAGCTCCCGACATTATGGATGTTTGGTCACATAAACAACTGACAAATATTATAAGCCACACAAAAATCGAAAGAATAAAGATGGAGCTTTTTAAAAGATCATTTAATTTCGAAGATGCTATTAGGAACATTCATGGTTATGAAAAAAAGATATATAGCTGGTGGAGCTACAGAGCTCAAGATTGGAAGAAATCAAATAGGGGGAGAAGGTTAGACCATATTTGGACGAGCAAGAAATTGAATGAATATCTTGTTAATGCGACTATTGTAGAAAATGCTAGAGGTTGGAAAAGACCCTCAGATCACGTTCCTATAGTGGCTGACTTTAAAATAAAATAATACCTAACCTGTCTTTAGAATATAACTATTTTCTATATTCCTAATTTCGTAACCATCCTCACCAATTTCTAAAAGTTTCTGTCTTATCCTGTATATATGCGTGGTAAGGGTTCTGGTTTCAATTTCCTCTGTATATCCCCAAATTTCTTTTAACAATAACTTCTGATCAATCTTTAAATTTGGGTTACTTAGTAAGTACCATAATATCTTCGATTCCTTCTCGGTAAGTTTTGCGCTTTTTTCATGCTTATGTATTTTTCTACCTACAATATCTAGGAAGACATCTCCTAAATCAACATTCGAAAACCTTGGTTCTTCTTTCTGTTGAACTAAGTCAGATAATAGTTTTGTTAAAGCCCTAAATTCTATAGGCAAAATTATAGTGTATAATGGTTGAAATCTAATATCGTTTACAACATCATGCTCAGTTTCATTTTTAGAGATCAAAATCGTGGTCTTTTTGTTTCTTTGCCAAAATGACTCTGTATTTTTTTGAGCTTTAAGAGTTTGGAGAAGATCCTCTGTAATCATAAAAGCAAGAATTTTTTCATTCTTGTTGAGGGCTAAATCGATACTTATTTCATTGAAAAACTTTAGGGAGAATATTCCTTGTATGTCAAATTGTTCTTTTAACAATAAACTTAACTCAATATTATTGGTAATTATGGCAATAGTTTTTTTATTGGACATCTTCCCTTGACCCCATAATCGCCTCGCCAACCCGAATGTGTGTAGCGCCAAACTCAACTGCTTTTTTATAATCTCTACTCATACCCATGCTAAGACTTCTTATTTTATTTTCTTCTGATAATTTCCTCAATAAAGCAAAATATAATGAAGGCTCTTCATCCTTTGGAGGAATACACATTAAACCATCAATTTTTAGTGTAATATCCTTTTGTAATTCTTTTAATAAGCCTGGTAGTCGCTCTGGGTAAATCCCATTTTTCCCCAGTTCTTTTGCTAAATTTAATTGAATGAAGAGCTCATTTGGGAGATAATTTTCTCCTGAATTTTTCAATATTTTTTCTATTAACTTAACTCTATCAATTGTATGAATTGAAGAAAAAATTGTTAGAGCGTCTCTAACTTTATTTGATTGTAAATTTCCTAACATATGCAGCTCTACATCTTTGTAGCTTTCCATCAAATTAGGCCATTTATTAAGGGCTTCTTTCACTCTGTTTTCTCCGAATGTAAGGTGCCCAATATCTAGCAGGGGTTTAATTGAATCCTGAGTAAATTTTTTGGTCACAATTATCAGCTTAATATCCCTTGGGTCCCTACCGCTTTCTTCTGCTGATTTGGTTATATTATTTTTAACCATTTCTAAATTCTTGATAACATCTTTCATTCTTCTATCGCTTACTTATCCAAATATTAATAAATCTCATTTTTAAACTAAACTTAATGAGAATCAGAAATTTTTAGTTTAGGTTAACTTAGTATTTCTTGATATGGAATAAAAGATATATAACCTTATAATAAGATTTTGGAGCTAGTTTTGAAAAATATTCTTAAATACTGTCTAATTATTATATTAGTAACACCATTATTGTTAACCTGCGCAGGAAAAGTCGATAAACAAATATCTGAGATTGAAAATTCACAATATTCAATGGCTGTTAATGCTTTTCTTTGGAGGGCGAGCCTAGATGCTTTATCGTTCATGCCCTTAGATAAATCTGACCCAATAGGTGGTATAATTTCTACAGAATGGTTTACTGATATTAATTCATCTAATGAAAGGGTGAAGATTGTGGTTTACATAAAAGATAGGAGATTGAGAGCGGATGGATTAACCGTGTCAGTCTTCAGACAAACAAAAGTTGATGAGGGGTGGGTGGACTCCAATACTAATGTTGAAACCTCAAGGTTAATTGAAAATTCAATATTAACGAAAGCAAGAGAATTAAGAATTGGCACAAAAATAAGCGACTAAATATACCAAGATGAAAAATTATTCACCTAAAAAATCCGAGCCTTATTGGCAAGATATTTGGGAAAAAAAGGCGTCTTTTAAAACTAAACCTGTAGATAAAAATTTTCCTAAAAAATACATATTGGAGATGTTTCCGTATCCATCAGGAAAAATTCATATGGGGCATGTACGAAACTACACTATTGGAGATGTGATATCCCGCTATAGAAGGGCAAGAGGTGACAATGTTCTGCATCCTATGGGTTGGGATGCATTTGGCATGCCTGCTGAAAATGCAGCTATGGAAAAGGGTATTCACCCAGAAGAGTGGACTCATCAAAACATTCGTAAAATGCGTGAACAACTCAAATCATTGGGGCTATCTTTGGATTGGGAGAGAGAATTTTCAACATGTGATGAAGAATATATGAAACACCAACAAAGAATATTTATCGACTTTCTTGAGAAAGGTATCGCTTACAGGAAAGAAAGTGAGGTTAATTGGGACCCAGCTGATAAAACAGTTTTAGCTAATGAGCAAGTTATAGATGGGTTGGGCTGGCGATCTGGGGTGCCAGTTGAACGAAAAATATTAAAGCAATGGTTTTTTAAGATTTCTGAATTTTCTGAAATTCTTCTTAATGAATTAGATAATCTTCAAGACTGGCCAGAAAAAGTTAAATTGATGCAAAAAAACTGGATCGGTAGATCGGAGGGAGTAGTTTTTACCTTTAATGTAATAAATGGAGAAAATAATTCGGTTGAAAATATAGATGTCTATTCAACCAGACCGGATACTCTTTTTGGCGCTAATTTTTGTGCTATCGCACCTGATCATAAACTATCTATAAAACTTAAATCGCACAATCCAAAAATAGCTAAATTTATAGAAAAATGTCAGAAAATAGCATCCTCTGAAGAGGCTATAGAAAAGGTCGAAAAGGAAGGAATAGATACAGGATTAAAAGCAGTACATCCATTCATTCATAATAAATATTTGCCAGTCTATATAGCAAATTTTGTTTTATCTGGTTATGGGCAGGGTGCAATATTTGGTTGTCCTGCACACGATCAAAGAGATTTAGATTTTTCATTAAAATACAACCTTCCGTTTCTTCCTGTAATATGTCCTTTTGACGAAGAAGAAGAAAAATTTTTAATCATAGATAAAGCATATACGGGAGATGGCTATTTAATAAATTCTGACTTTTTGAATGGTATGAACGTTGAAGAAGCAAACAAGATATCTATTTCAAGGTTAATAAGAGACCACAACGGGAAGGAAGAAATAAATTATCGTTTAAGAGATTGGGGTGTATCACGACAGCGTTATTGGGGATGTCCGATTCCTGTAATTCATTGTAATAAATGCGGTATTGTTCCAGCAAAAAAGAGTGATTTACCTATTACTTTGCCAAAAGACGTAAAATTTGATAGACCCGGTAATCCATTGGAGTCTCATCCGTCCTGGAAGCGAGCAAAATGTCCTAAGTGTGGTGAGGAAAGTAAAAGAGAAACAGATACTTTTGATACATTTGTTGATTCCTCTTGGTATTTTGCTAGGTTCTGTGACCTAAATAAGGAAAAACCCATAGATGAAAAATCTTCTAAATATTGGTTACCGGTAGATCAATATATTGGTGGTGTTGAGCACGCAATATTGCATCTTTTGTACGCGCGATTTTTTACCAAAGCACTTAAAAAAACTGGGCACATGGATTTAGATGAACCTTTTCAAGGAATGTTTACACAAGGGATGGTGTGCCATGAGACTTACCGCAATCAAGACGGTGCGTGGATTGAACCAGAGTTTGCTGAAAAGTTGGATGATAAATTTGTTCATAAAGAAACCAAAGAGATTCTAAGAGTAGGTTCGTCAGAAAAAATGTCTAAATCTAAGAAAAACATAATTGACCCAGATGTTATAATAAAGAAATATGGCGCTGACACCGCAAGATGGTTTGTTATGTCTGACTCCCCGCCTGATAGAGATATTTTTTGGACAGAGGCGGGAATAGAATCTGCAAATAAATTTTTGAATCGAGTATGGAAAACAATTATTAATTATGGCGAAATACTTAAAAAGAAGGATGCTATAAAAAATTCATCATCGCAAAATTCAAAAGAGGTTAGGAAGCTCTCTCATAAGACCTTGGTAAGCTTAACCGAGGACCTTGAAAGAAAATCATTTAATAATGCTATTGCAAGATTATACAGTTTCGTTGGGGCGCTCAATAAAGAGGAAATTACCAAAAATGCTAGTCATCAAGCCGCTAAAGAGGCTTTAGAGTTTCTTTTAATTATGCTTGGACCTTTTGCCCCACATCTTGCTGAAGAAGGATGGCGGTATATTGAAGGTGATGGCCTATTGTGTGAACAAAAATGGCCTGATCATATCAATGATTTTGTGGTTGAAGATAAGATAAAGATAGCAATCCAAATAAATGGTAAAAGAAGAGATGAGATGCTGATTGCAAAAGACGCAGGAGATGATGTTATTAGCGAGATGGCNATAAAAACAAAAAAAATAACGAGACACATCGGTGATCGNAAAATAAAGAAAGTAATAGTTGTCGCCGGNAAGGTNGTTAATGTTGTCTTGTAGGATAACCAAANGATCCTTTCTCTTCTGTCTNTTGTTTGTGCTAGNAGGCTGCGCTTTTGAGCCTTTGTACAAATCAGAATCTTTCAGTGACTTTCATATTAAAAGGCCCGATGTACAAGTTATGAACACTGATTTGGTTTACAAAGAATTGAAAAGGTTTTTTAACAACGAAGACGTAAATGCTAGATTTGTAGTTACATTTATTATTGATGAACAATATGAAGACATAGATGTTCGCGAAGATGAAAAGGTTTTAAGAAAGAATATAACAAATAAACTTGATTTTTCGGTTACTGATAATATTACACAAAAAGTCGTTTTCAGTAGTCAATCTTTAGTTTCTTCTGCTTTCAATAGGGTTGCTGAGCCTTATGCTAATTACGTTGCTGAGTCTAATACAAAAAAACAAATTTCAATCTTATTGGCCGAGGATATTCAAAAGCAGCTTCTTCTTTTTAAGGATCGCTATAGAGGAAAATAATGAAGGGAAACTTAACGGAGCTTGGAGCATATTTAGAAAATATAAACAAATATAGTCTCATAATGTTCTATGGCCCCAATGGTTATTCAATAGAAGAAAATTATAAAAAAACTTTTGATTATCTCAAGGGTAAAAATGATGAGCCTTTTGAAACTCAAGAGTTAATTTCGAAAAATATTCTAAATGAAACTGATATTTTTTATCAGCAGATCAACTCTATGCCTTTTGGCGGGGGTACTAGCGTCTTAAAAATTAATCTTTTGGAAACCGAATCTGCTGGATGTTTAAAAGATTTTTTAAAAAAACCAATTGATGGAGTTAAAATTATTGTAAAGGCGGGACAATTGGCTCCGCGATCGAGTCTGCGAAAAAATATTGAAAAAAGCCCGATAGCAATATCAATACCAATATATGAAGACAGCCAAAGGGATTTAAATCTTTTTATAAAAGATTTTTTTAAAATAAATAATTTTTCTATATCAAATAATGGGTGCTTAAAAATTTCTTCCTTAATCGGCAGCGACAAAAATTTAATAAAAAACTCTCTCGAATTATTGTTACTTTATTCTTTACAGCAAAGGGAAAAAGACATTTCAGAGTCTACAATAGATTTAGTTTTAAGAGATGAGAAACTATTACAAACACGTGATTTATGTAATTACGTTGGATTGGGAAACGTAAATAAATCCTTACAATCTGTACACAAACTACGATTACAAGGATACCAGCCAATCCAGTTTATTAATGCTTTGTCTTCTCACTTTCAAAAGATACATAATGTTTCAATCAAAAGGAGTTCTGGTATTCCCATTTCAAGAGCAATGCAAGAATTAAAGCCGCCTGTTTTTTTTAAAGAAAAAGAATCTTTTGGAAAACAGGTTCATCTCTGGGAAACAAAAAAGACTGAAAAGGTTTTCTCCATATTAAATAATGCCGATAAAGAAATAAAAAATTCAGTTAATTTGGGTGAACTAATTATTAATGATGTAGTTTTGAGAATCTCAGCTGCAGCTAAGAAGTGAAGTATTATTTATTTAGTCTTTTTATAATATAGTCCAACTGCTCAAAATTTTTGTAGACAACCTTAAGCTCTCCTTGTTCGCCTTTCTTCTGTTTGATTGTTACAGTTAACCCCAAATGATCACTTAAGCTCTTTTCAATAGCGAGGGCATTAGGATCTTTTTTTGTATTACCGCTACTGCTTTTAATGTTTTTCCTGTTCTTCACATAATTAACATATTGCTCTAGCTGTCTTACACTCATTTTCTTTTTTATTGCGAACTGGGCAATTGATAATGCATTTTCTAAACCCACCAACGATCTTGCGTGACCTGCTGTTAAAATTTTTCTTTGTACAAAATCTTGCACTTTATGGGGAAGAGATAGTAGCCTCAATGTATTGGCAATATTTGACCTGGACTTTCCTATTATTTTTGAAAGATCCTTTTGTGTATAATTGTGCTCTACTAATAACTTATTTAAGCCAGAGGCCTCTTCTATCGCAGTTAAATCCTCCCTTTGAATATTTTCTATTAAAGCGATCTCAAGAACTTCATTTTCTTCAAGATCTTTAATAACAACTGGAATCTCGTGGAGGTTTGCTTTTTGAGCGGCCCGCCATCTTCTTTCACCCGCAATTATTTGATATTTCTTCTCTTCGAGAGGTCTAACTAATATGGGTAATAATATTCCTTTTTCTTTAATAGATTGCGCTAATTCATTTATGGAATCCTCGTCAAAAGTTTTTCTTGGTTGGTTACGATTCGGCTCTAAGTATTCTATTGGTATTTTTGCGCCTTCAGTTTTTATTTCTGAAGAATTTAAGTCCCTCACCTCTGCTTCGCCCAGGTCTCCGATAAGCGCTGCCAAACCTTTTCCTAGGCTTTTTTTCTTTTCTTTTGCCATTTTTAATTTATCTCCCAACCGGCTTTAATCAATACTTCTCTCGCTAAATTAATATATGCTTGACTACCAAGACACTTGTAATCATAGATAAGGGCCGGAACGCCGTGTGAGGGTGCCTCTGAAAGGCGAACGTTCCTTGGTATTATTGTTTGAAAAACATCGTGACCAAGGTATGCTCTTACGTCCTCTTCTACTTGGTTGGAAAGGTTGTTGCGAGCATCATACATTGTTAGTATGACTCCCTCGAGCCTTAGTTTGGTGTTAATGGTATTTCTAATTTTGTTAATCGTTTTAATCAGCTGGCTTAAACCTTCAAGCGCATAAAATTCTGCTTGAAGAGGTACTAACGCCCCCTCTGATGCAACCAAAGCATTTAATGTTAGGATGTTTAATGCGGGGGGGCAATCAAGCAGTATAAAATCGTAATTTAATTCTTCTAGTAGGGATTCTCTTAATCTTGTAGCTCTATCAGAGGAATTTGCTAGCTCAATATCAAGACCTAAAAGGTTTTCATTGGCTGTTATTACATGAAGATTGGGAACAGCGGTTTCTTTATATAATTTTGTCGCACTGATTTTATTTATAAGAATATCGTATGTCCCATTATTTCGATCTGCTTTTTCTATTCCTAGTCCTGTCGAAAGATTTCCTTGTGGATCTAAGTCAATTAGCAACACTTTTGCTCCACACGCAGCCATAGCTGTTCCTAAATTAATTGTTGTAGTTGTCTTTCCAACTCCTCCTTTTTGATTAATTACTGAGTAAATCTTTTTAGAGTTCATTTCTTTTCAACACTATTAACCACAATAATCCTTGACTTATTATTGGTAAGGCTTTCGTGGGCATCAAAATCAAATTTCCAGAGGGTCTGTGCTTCTTTAATTTCTTTCTCCCAATTTACTCCTTTATGGAAGATTCCTATTGAACCCACCTTAAAGTGATCAAAAGTTAGATTCAAAAGTTTCTTCAATGGCAAAAGGGCCCTTGCTAAAATTACATTTTTTCCAATTTGACTAGGTTTAATATTTTCAAATCTTTCTTGGTAAATTTTCATTCCCAGAAATAATTGGGAATTAGCTCGGGCAATAAAACTATATTTTTTATAGTTAGATTCTACCAGGTGGGCAGTGATTTCTTCTCTTAATATTTTAACGACTATGCCGGGTAAGCCTGCGCCTGAACCAATATCAACAAAGGAAGTGTATTTTTTATTTTTAGGAAAATAATTCAACGCTTGTGCGCAATCACAAATATGTCTTTCCCAAACATTTTTTATTGTTCGCACGCCTATTAGGTTAGTTTTTTTATTAGCTTCTAACAGCATATTTTTATAAACAAGTAGTTTATTTTCTACCTCGTTTGAAATCTTCATTTTTCCAATCAAAACTTTTTCTTTTTTCAGAATTCGGCCCCTTTGGAATTTCTCATATGAGAAAGTATTAAACTTATTGCTGAGGGTGTAATTCCATCAATTCTTTGTGCTTGGCCAAGTGTTCTGGGTTTAATTTTAGAAAGCTTATCCTTATTTTCGTTTGAAAGGCCATCAATTAAATCATAGTTAAAATTAGGCTTTAGTTTTTTTGATTCCTCTTTTTTAAAATTATCAATTTCTTTTTTCTGCCGCTTCAAATATCTACAATAGGTAGCTTCGGCCGAAATGGTTTTTCTGGTAGACAAATTAATATTTTCTAGCTTTTTCCAAATTTTTTCTAGATCTTTAAAGTTAATTTCTGGATAGCCCAATAGATCAAAGGCTGATCTTTTTTTCCCGTCACAATTAATTTTTAAGCCCTTTCTTCTTGCTTCGGTTGGAGAAATAGTCAATTCATGAAGACTGCTCCTGGCTTGATTAATTTTAGATTTTTTTAATTTCCAAGATTTTTTTCTTTCCTGCCCCACTACCCCCAAAGATATTCCTGTATCAGTTAGCCTGTGGTCTGCATTATCTGCCCTTAAGCTTAATCTATACTCCGATCTTGATGTAAACATGCGATATGGTTCGGTTACACCTTTGGTCACCAGGTCATCGATTAAAACACCTATATATCCATCCGATCTATCAATATAATACAATTTTTTACCTCGGCTGTGTCTCGCGGCATTTATGCCAGCGATTAAACCTTGTGCTGCCGCCTCTTCATATCCTGTTGTTCCATTAATTTGACCGGCAAGCCAAAGACCCTTGATTTTCTTAACAGAGAGACTGTGGTCAAGCTCCCTTGGGTCTACATAATCATATTCTATGGCATAACCAAATCTTCTAACTTGGGCATTTTCAAGGCCCCTAATGGTTTTTATGAATGCAAGTTGAATATCTTCTGGTAATGAGGTTGAGATACCGTTTGGATAGATAAGGTCACTATTCAAACCCTCCGGTTCCAAAAAAATTTGGTGGTTTTTCTTTTCGGGAAATCGGATTATTTTATCTTCTATTGAAGGGCAATATCTCGGCCCTGTGCTAGTTATATTACCAGAAAACATTGCAGACAGTCTTATATTGTTTGAGATAATGTGATGGGTCTCTTCGTTTGTGTGTGTAATATGACAAACTGTTTGTGGCACATGAATTTTATTGCTCATATAAGAAAAAGGTTCGGGCGTGGTGTCCCCTTTTTGCGCTTCAAGCAATTCAAAATTAATAGACTCTTTTATTAGTCTAGCTGGCGTACCTGTTTTTAACCTAGATAGGGTCAAATCAAACTTTTTTAATCTCTTTGATAGGGTTGTCGTAGGAGCCTCTCCATATCTACCTCCTGGTGTTGTATTTTTACCACAGTGGATTACACCATTCAAGAACGTTCCTGTTGTGAGAATAAGGGAATTACAAAAATACTCGCCTTGGTCACACCTTATTCCACAAATTGTGTTATTTTCTATAATAATATCGTTTACACTTGCTTCAACAATAGTAAGGTTTTTCTGTTCTTTCAGGGCTTTTTGCATATTCCCAAGGTAAAGGATCCTGTCTATTTGGGCCCTAGGCCCCTGGACCGCTGGCCCCTTGCTTCGATTTAGAACCCTGAATTGAATACCAGATAAATCTGATATAACGCCCATTAATCCATCAAAGGCATCTATTTCCCTTATTAAATGCCCCTTACCTATTCCTCCCATTGCAGGATTGCATGACATAGCCCCAATGGTGGTAATGTGCTTAGTTAATAAAAGAGTATTTACACCAATGCGCGCAGATGCTGCTGCTGCTTCACAACCCGCATGCCCCCCACCTATCACTATAGTATCAAAATTGTGCATATATACCTTTTTTAGTGTCTTCGGTGTAATTTTTCAAGAACAATGTTTCACATGAAACAATTTATTTTCCAATACAAAAATCATTAAAAATACGCCCAAGAATTTCTTCATTATGTGTTTTTTCTGTTATTAGGCCTATTTCAATAAGTGCGCGATTAATATTCTCTGAATCAAGCGCTGGGTCTTGATAATTAATTCTCTCAAGACTTTTTAGGGCTCTCTTAACGTGTCCAAATTCTCGCTCTGAAGTAATTACTGGGCCGTTATAAACAGAGGATATTTTTTTTACTCGAAACATAATTTTATCCGTTAACCGGTCTAGGCCCTTGTTATTTTTTAAAGATATAGTTACATCTCTTTTTTCGTTATTGGCTTTTTTAAGATCGGCCTTGTTTATCACCACTAAATCATCCTTGTTTTTTGTCAGGTTAATGTCCCTAAATGGCTTTTTTAGGCTGTTATCTCCTATAAAAATCCTTATATCCGCAACACTGCCTGTAATTANCGCCCTTCTTTTGCCTTCTTTTTCAATTTCGTCTTTTGTATTTCTTATNCCGGCTGTATCAAAAANTGTGACAGGAATTCCCGAAAACTCCATTTTTGCAGTCAGAATGTCCCTCGTGGTACCTGGTTTTTTTGAAACAATTGCAGATTCTTTTTTAGATAAATAGTTGATTAAACTCGATTTACCTGAATTTGTCCTTCCAAGTATTGCAATTTTTATTCCTTCCCTTATGGCTGTGCCTTGTTTTTCACTTTTAAGGTGTTCCTTAAATTCTAATCTTGTTTTGTTTATTTTCTTTCTTACAGCATCGTAGATATTTCTTGGTATCTCCTCGTCGGAAAAATCTATTGATACCTCAACTAACGACAAAACATCCCGAAGATTCTCAAGCCACGCAAAATACTTATTGGTTGCTTGGTCAGAATAGTGCCTAAAGGCCTGTCTTCTTTGTTCTTCTGTTTCGGCTCGAATAAGGTTTCGAAGACCCTCTACCTGTAATAAATTTAGTTTTCCGTTTATATACGCAATTTTAGTAAATTCCCCGGGCCTGGCAAGCCTAAGACCTTTGATTTTTGAAAGTTCTAGCAAAACTTTTTTTATAATGGCCGAGCTACCGTGCAGGTGAAACTCGGCAACACTTTCTCCTGTAAAGCTTTTTCCCTCAGGAAAAAACAAGGTTATGGCTTGATCAATAATTTCCTTCTTTGAAGAGGTTATGTTTGTAAGCTCGGCATATCTTGGTTTAGGGTTCCTTCCTGTCAGAACCCTTATGCTTTCTTTTGCTTTTTTTCCAGAGACGCGGATTATGGCAACGCCAGATTGTCCTTCAATTGTAGATAGGGCGTAGATTGTCATAATTGCGGCTCTTTCCAAGGATTATTTTAAATGCTTATCTAGGTATTTAATAGAGTTATTTATTTCAAAAAAAGGAACTTCGACATGTTTGCCCGGGTTGATATGGAGGGTCTTTTTGTTCGTGCCCAAAAGATCGTATAATTCTAAACATTTGTCTCGTGGGACAACCTCATCGTCCCACTGAATAAGGAACATAACAGGACGCTCAAGTTTTGGCGCTAGTGTTTTTAAGTGCTCCTTGTTGGGCCCCCAAACGCCCATCAAACCCAGAACGGCGATCCTTATCCTTTTGTCCACTACACTAATCGGCAGTCCCATCATTGTACCCATTGATAGCCCCCACCATCCGGTTGGGACAGGGCCCATTTCCATTTCAATAAAGCTTAAAGACTCTTTCCAGTCCTCCAGCATTCCAAAATGCCCTCCGCCCTCTTCCCAGGCCCTTTTGAATAAATCTGGGTTAGATCCTTCGCTAAATTCGGTGGTGCTTCTTTCGCCGTGCCCCGGTCCGTCTATCGCCATGCATGAAATTCCTTTTTTGAGAAGCTCAGAAGCTATAAACTGAATATGTTCTGATTTTTTGTGCTCGGTTCCGCCGTGGCCTAATAGGACAAGGCGATCGTGTGTGTTTTCTTTCGGAGACCAAAGTATGCCCGGAACCTTTTTGTTGTTAACCTTTATTGTAAAGGTTTTTTCTGTGGTTTCTTCTTCGTTACTATCTTTGCTGGTCCAGGTTATTGGGGCCTCTTGGTTTAGGTGTTCATAGAATCGTAAAAATCGTCGTTTGATTGTGTCTGAGACAACTTATCTAATAAAAACTCTATTGCATCGGTTGTTCCCATGGGGTCAAGAATTCGTCTCAGAACGTATATTTTCTGAAGTTTATCTTTATTTATTAAAAGTTCTTCTTTCCTTGTGCCAGACTTCATAATGTCTATTGCTGGATATACCCTCTTGTCAGCAATTTTTCTGTCTAGCACAATCTCGCTGTTCCCTGTTCCCTTAAATTCTTCAAAAATAACCTCGTCCATTCTGCTTCCGGTATCTATTAGGGCTGTTGAGATTATTGTTAAGGAGCCCCCTTCTTCAATGTTTCTTGCTGCGCCAAAAAATCTTTTTGGTCGTTGTAGGGCGTTAGCGTCAACGCCTCCCGTTAAAACTTTTCCTGACGATGGAACTACTGTATTAAAAGCTCTTCCTAGTCTTGTTATTGAATCAAGGAGGATGACTACATCTCTCCCGTGCTCTACTAGTCTTTTTGCTTTTTCCATTACCATCTCAGATACCTGAACATGACGAGAAGCCGGCTCGTCGAAGGTTGAAGACACGACCTCCCCGTCAACTGACCTCTGCATATCAGTAACCTCTTCGGGTCTTTCGTCTATTAAGAGTACAATTAAATAACACTCTGGCTGATTTTTTGTTATAGAGTTTGCTATGTTTTGTAAAAGCACTGTTTTTCCTGTTCTTGGAGGAGAAACAATTAAAGCTCTTTGTCCTTTTCCAAGTGGGGCAACTATGTCTATAATCCTATCAGAAAGATCCTTTTTGTCTTCTTCACTTACTTCCATAACAAGAGCGCTGTCTGGGTATAGTGGGGTTAAATTATCGAAATGAACTTTAGTCCG
>PCCF01000018.1 GCA_002731945.1 Rhodobiaceae bacterium
TCCAAAAGCTGGTAAAGCAACAATATAAACTTCTGGATGGCCGAAAAACCAAAATAAGTGTTGAAATAGAATGGGGCTTCCTCCTCCATAACTTAACTTCTCTCCCATCTCAATAAGCGTGGGCATAAAGAAACTTGTCATTAAAAGCTTATCTAGCAACATCATTATGCCGCTCACCAACAAGGCAGGGAAAGCAAACATAGCCAAAATCGTAGCAGTAAAAATACCCCAAACCGCTAACGGCATTCTCATTAGCGTCATCCCTCGGGTTCTTGCTTGTAAAACTGTTACAATATAATTCAGCCCCCCCATGGTAAATCCTATGATAAAAACAACTAGAGACAAGAGCATGAGAATAATACCGCTTTCTTGTCCTGGAGTTCCACCTAGGATCGCCTGAGGCGGATATAGTGTCCAACCAGCACCTGTAGGCCCTCCAGGTGTAAAAAAACTTATAAATAATAATATTACCGCAAGTAAATAAACCCAATAACTCACCATATTTAAATAAGGAAAAACCATATCTCTTGCTCCAACCATTAATGGGATGAGATAATTGCCAAATCCTCCAAGAAATAAAGCGGTCAGCAAGTAAACTACCATAATCATACCGTGCATCGTTATGAATTGATAATAAGTAGCCTCACTTATTATTGATAAGGAAGGAAATCCTATCTGAATCCTCATGAACCAAGATAAAACAAGCGCTACTAAGCCAATTGCAATGGCAGTGCAAGCATATTGAATTGCAATAATTTTTGCATCTTGGGAGAAAACTTTTTTCGTCCACCAGCTCTTTGCGTGGTAAAGTTCGACCTCTTCAACCTCTTTTTCAGGAACTATTGCATCAGACATAAAAAACCTCTTTCTTAAAAGTATTAATTCTTAACATAAACAACATTACTGTCCGATTTTGCTGCATTTTGAAATTCCTTGAATGTACTTTGCTCAGAAATCCACTCTTGATAAGAACTTTCATTATCTATTACAACAAGACCTCTCATTACGTGATGTCCTACTCCACACAATTCTGCACACAGTATCTCAAATTCTCCTTCCCTCGTCGGAGTAAACCAATAATAAGTTATCATTCCGGGAACTAAATCCATTTTTGCACGGAATTGGGGGACATAAAAATCGTGCAACACATCTATGGATCTTAAAAGCACTTTTACAGGTTTATCTACTAACAAATGTAGATCATCACCTTCCAATAATATATCGTCCTGACCATTAGGATCTTTTGGATTTAAACCAAAAGGATTTTCTGGGTTTATATTTCTTGCGTCTGATGTCCCAAGGATGCCGTCTTCACCTGGTAGTCTAAAACTCCATGACCATTGTTGGCCCATAACCTCGACGGGAATTGCATCATCTGGAGGATTAACATAATCATTCCAAACCATAAGTCCCGGAGCTAATAAAGCTATAACACCAATGGTAGTCAAAACTGTCAATCTCATCTCCAATTTTTTATCCTCGGGTTGATATTCACCCCTACGATCTTCTTTATATCGATACTTAACGATGCAATAGATCATGAATAAAAGAACTAGAACAAATACGATGCCTGTTAGAAGGAAAGTAAGCTGAACTGTGGCATCAATCCCACCCCAATTAGAAGCGATTGGTGTCCACCACCAAGGACTTAATAGGTGAAAGATTACTGACCCAAGAACCACAAAAAGTAACAAAAAAGCAATCATATAAAATGGCTCCTTATATGACAAATATCAATTCAACTCTGATAAGAAAATTTTGATATTTATTGGCTCACAAAGAACTTATCGCGTCATTAAAGTCAAGGCAGTACATTGAGCCAAGATGTCGCATCATTGTTGAAATTAATATGGTTATAAGAATTATTTTAGTTGCTTTTTTGTTTATTTGAGGTTTCTTTCTATTAAATAATGTTAAAAAAACTTTTAAAAGTAATTGAATTATTTAAGGCTCGAATAAGCCTTTCTATCGCTCTATGTGGAATTTCTGGGGTTTTAGTAATGCCAGAACCTCATTTAGGATATTTTGATTTCACAATCCTGATTATCTCAATATTTCTTTCATCTGCGAGTGTGAGTGCTTACAACCAATATTATGAGAGGGATCTCGACATAATGATGCAGAGAACTCGTGAGCGACCTTTTGCCACAGGTTTTTTTAAACCAAATTTATTATGGCCACTATTTTTTTTATCAATACTTATTTTTTCTATTCTTTTAGCGGCAAAATTTCTGAATTTTTATTCAGCATTCTATATTTTTCTTGGGGCCTTTTTCTATTGCGTTGTATATACAATACTGCTTAAAAGGCGAAACATTGCTAATATAATCATTGGCGGACTAGCCGGAAGCTTTGCAGTCTTGGCTGGAGCGGCGGCGGTTGACCCTAACCTATCAGGTTCATCAATAATACTAGCTGCTGTTCTTTTTCTATGGACACCCCCTCATTTTTGGAGCTTAGCTATCGCTATAAAAGAAGATTATAAAAAAGCCGGGATTCCAATGCTACCCAATTTGATAAGTCTTAAAAAATCTTCATGGATAATTTTATCTCACACCATTCTTCTAGTTATAGTTTCTTTTCTCCCTTTTTTCTTCAATATGGGCATCTTGTATCTAATTGGGGCAATTGCAGGCGGAACTTATTTTATATGGAGAAGTATATTACTTGTATCCAATACAAGCAAAAGCAATGCTATGGCTAATTTTTTTGCTTCTTTTATTCAATTGGGATTATTACTGGTTGTCTGTATAATTGAAGGAGCCATAAATTATTTTTAAATGATTTGTAAATCCTAATAATTTAGTTTAAAAAAATCGATTAATTAATTTATTGATAAACATGAGTAAAACGGAACAAATTACAAAAAACGAAGCTTACGATGCTGTGGATCCTGACGATTTTAGATCGATGATGGAAGTTGATCGTTATGGAAAGCGTTCTAAAGATTTTGACAAAATAATTTCCGCGACACACGATCATTTCTGGGATCCGCTTGATGAAAAGTATATAGATTTTACTGAAACTTTTGATTTAGAAAAAAATTACATAATGCCAGAAAACTTCCTTCCAGAAATGCAGTGTCCTTCCATATTGAAAATGGATGAAGAATCAAAAATTAAATTGGCAAATGAGAGCGCACGTTGGTCCATTTCCGGAATTTTACATGGAGAACAAGGGGCTTTGAATCTTTCAGCCAGCTTGTGCCACATTTTAGTTGACCCGGGAGCTCAAGAATATGTCGCAAATCAAACTAGGGAGGAAGCTAGACATGTTACGGGATTTTCGAAATATGTTAAAGCAAGATGGGGGGAACCACTTCCAGTAGGACAAACATTGGGAGATCTTCTATGCGAGCTAGTAGAAGCCAGAGAAGTGTATAAGAAAATCGTGGGAATGCAAATACTTGTGGAAGGATTAGCTATGGGTGCTTTCGCCACATTTTATCAAAATTCAAATGATCCTTTATTGGTTAAATTATGCCAACTTGTAATGACGGATGAGGCTTTTCATCATAAATTTGGTAAGATTTGGGCATCAAAAACAATACCTATGTTAGACGAAAAAGAACGAAATCTTATCGAAGATTGGGCGGCACATTGTTTTCAAGTGCTATTATTTAATTTAGTGAACCCAGAACAAAAGAAAATCATATATGAGAAATTTGGTCTAGACTGGAAAAGAGTTTTGGAGGAACTTCATGAAATAGTCTCTGATAATAGCAGAAGGAAGGCTATGGAAAATTCTACAAATATTTTTAGAGTTCTTATAAAGACTTTATTAAATTCTGGAATAATCACAGATAGAACAAAAGATTTCTATTCTGTTTATGTAAATATCGAAGAACTTAAAAAAGAAGGCGATAGAATGGTAGGCGATGATATTGCTGATGAAGGTATAAAATATTTAACAGAACTAAACTTCAAAGATCGTAAGAATTCAGTTAATACTGTTGCTGCGGAATAAAATTTTTCATTCAATTATTATATGCCCCAGCTTGCAATAAAGCTTCCTCAATCTTGTTAAATCTTTTTTGTTTTGCCCAGTTAAGGGCTGTTCTTCCTGTTAGGTCAGTATCATCAGGGTAAGCACCACCATCAAGAAGAGCTATAACTGAATTATATTTTCCTGCTCTTGTAGCAATTATTAAGGGAGTTTCTCTGTTCGGCCCTAATTTGCTTGGATCAGAACCATAACTAATTAAAATCTTTATGAGGCTTGGATTATCCTTCATAACTGCAAGTGACAAGGCTGTTCTATTTGAAGGATCCTTTAAATCTGTCCTTGCTCCCTTTTTAAGTAAATAAAAAATCATATCCATCTTGGATCTTTCTACGGATAGTAATAGAGCGGGGACTTCATCAAAATCTCTCTCATTTACTGAAGACCCCGAATTTATGGCACCTATCAAATCCTCCATCCTTCCAGACTTTACAGCTCTTACCACTAAACCCTCTTTAAAAGGGCTATTCTTAGATTGGGCTAAAGATGAATTTATAATTCCTATAGTTAGGAACATCAAGAAGGACAAAGAAATAGATTTTATACAAATATTTAAAAAAAAATTTCTCATAATGAATTAATTATATAGATTTTCCCTCAACCTTATTATACACATATGCACATGATTCAGAAATATGTATTAATCTTACTTATTGCAAGTTTTGCGGCTATTTCAATTTATTTCTTTCAAAATAAGAATTACCACCAAGATAATCTTTCAACAAAGGTTGAAAATCAAGAGGGAATACCTGGAGGTCACTTCGCACTTACAACCCACAATGGAGAGATTTATAATTCTGAGTCAGATAAAAACCTTAAGATAATTTATTTTGGTTTTACTTTTTGCCCAGATGTATGTCCTACTACTCTCATCAATATGGCTAATACATTAGAAGAATTGAAGGATATTAAAAACGAGATAACTCCATTATTTATCAGCGTCGATCCTGAAAGAGATAATTTAGAAATAATATCAGAATACGTCTCCGCCTTTCATCCTAATATTATTGGGCTAACAGGATCAGTTGAAAACATTGAAAAGGTGGCTGCCGATTGGAAAGTGTACTATAAAAAAGAAGTAAATGAAGATATGCCAGACAATTACACAATCAATCATTTGGACATTATTTTTATAGCTAACAAAAATAATAACTTTGTTGATTTCGTTAGACCCAACACACCTTACAAAGATATAGCGAATAAATTAAGAGAGATACTCAAAAGATAAAAATATTAAATATCTAAATTTACCGCTAGATCCCCTGAAGAGATGCTGTCTTGAATGAACTCTCTTCTTTTTAAGACTTCATCGCCCATTAAATCAGCAAAAATTCCACTATTATCAACAGATGGATCAATTTTCACTTTTAATAGCCTCCTTCCATTAGGATCAAGCGTAGTTTCCCATAATTGATCAGCATTCATTTCTCCTAGACCTTTATATCTTTGTATTTGTAGCCCCTTTCTTCCCTCCTCAAAAATCGATTCAATTAAATCAAGAGGTCCATTTATTGGATAACTCTTGCCATTCCTCTCAAAAATATTAGATGATCTTTCATTGTTGATAGGAAAATATTTTTTTATATCTTCTGCAATATTATTTAATCTTCTTGAATCAGAAGAAGAAAATATGCCTTTTCCAAGCGAAAGTGATTCAAAAACACCTCTGATTTTTCTTGTAACGAACAAACCGTTCTCTTGATCATATGAGGATTCCCAATCAGCCTCTAAATCATTGTGCTGTTTCGTAAGTCTCATAGAAATTTCTTTAAGTTTTGATTCTTTCATTTCAATTGGTTGTTGAAATCCTCCACTTAAACATGCAGATTCTACCAATCCATGATTATATTTTGCGGGTAAAGAGTTTATAATTTTTTTAATTTGCCTACTTTTATTCACTAATGACACAAGATCGTTCGAGGTTAGTGCCTCACCACTTATTAAGAGATAAGAAGAATCCATAATCCCAGTACTAACAAGATAATTTTCTAAATCTTCATCATCTTTGAGATAAGTTTCTGAGCTTCCTTTCTTGGCCTTATATAATGGAGGTTGAGCAATATACAAACAGCCATCAGAAATTAATGTTCTCATTTGTCTATAAAAGAATGTTAAAAGTAGAGTTCGTATATGGGCGCCATCAACATCTGCATCCGTCATTATAATAACTTTCTTATATCTTAATTTCTCAGATTTAAAACTTTCTTCATCTTCGCCATTATCAAGATTGCTATTACCAATTCCAGCCCCTAACGCAGCTATCAAAGTTCCTATTTCACTAGAAGACAACACTTTAGATAATCTAGCCTTCTCACAATTAATAATTTTTCCTTTTAAAGGTAAAATAGCCTGAGTAGATCTATCTCTTCCTTGTTTTGCTGATCCTCCAGCAGATTCACCCTCAACAATAAAGATTTCACATTTCTCTGGATCTTTTTCTTGGCAATCAGCAAGTTTTCCGGGTAGCGAAGAAATGTCCAGAACTCCCTTCCTCCTTGTTAAATCTCTGGCTTTTCTTGCAGCCTCACGTGCAGAGGCAGCTTCAACTACCTTTCCAACAACAATCTTTGCTTCAGAGGGATGTTCTTCAAGCCAAGTTGATAGAAAATCATTAATCAAACTTTCAACGACCGGCCTTACCTCTGAAGAAACTAATTTATCTTTTGTCTGACTTGAAAATTTAGGGTCGGCTACCTTTATTGAAAGAATGCACGTTAGTCCTTCCCTAATATCTTCACCCACTAATTGAACACTTTCCTTTTTTGCAATACCAGATTTTTGGGAATAGGAATTCACAACTCTTGTTAATGCTGATCTTAACCCTGCCAAATGGGTACCTCCATCTTTTTGGGGGATATTATTAGTAAAACAATTAACGGTTTCATAATAACTGTCATTCCATTGCATAGACAGATTAACTTCAATATCACCTTTCTTTGAAGAAAAGCTTATTGGTTCTTTCATAATAGATTTTCGCGTCTGATCAATGTACTTTACATATTCAGTTAACCCCCCCTCATAAAGCAATTCCTTTGTCCATGGCTCTTCTTTTCTATGGTCCTCAAGTTTTATTAAAACTCCTGAATTGAGGAAAGCTAACTCTCTAAGTCTTGTCTCTAAGGTCCTTCTGTTATACTCCGTCATAGTGAAAACTTTTTTTGACGGAAAGAAAGTGATCTCTGTTCCGGTTTCCTTTTTACTATCACCTATAATGTTCAAGGCCTTTTCCGGATCGCCATCCTTAAAAGACATAAAGTGCTGCTTACCTTCTCTTTTTATGTTCAGTTCCAATCTTTCAGATAGTGCATTCACAACTGATACACCAACACCATGTAATCCTCCGGAAATTTTGTAAGAATTTTGATCAAATTTTCCTCCCGCATGCAGTTGGGTCATTATAACTTCCGCAGCAGACACGCCTTCTTCTTTGTGAATCTCGGTAGGTATTCCTCTACCATCATCCTTAACTGTTACGGATTCATCACCATTAAGTATCACTGAAATCTCTTTGCAATATCCTGCTAGGGCCTCATCAATAGAATTGTCAACCACCTCATAAACCATATGGTGTAACCCTGATCCATCATCAGTATCACCTATATACATGCCTGGTCTTTTACGTACAGCTTCTAGTCCCTTTAGGACCTTTATCGATTCTGCGCCGTATTCTTCTTTCTTGGTTTCTTTTGGTTTTGTAGCCTTTTTGGCCATAAATATTTCCTTATAAATATATTCAGACTTCCTTGAGTTTACCCATATTAAGAATAAAAATATCTAAGATATTTTTGAATTCATCAAATAACGTTAGATCGGTGCCAGTCATAATAACTTGTGCGCCAGAATCAAAAATCTTCTTAAAAAGAGATGCTCTTCTAACTTCATCAAGATGAGCAACTACCTCATCTAAAAGCAAAACAGGATATCTTGACGTTTTATTAGAAACCAATTCTAGATGAGTGATAATTATTGATAATAGTAAACCTTTTTGTTCTCCAGTGGAACTTTTATATGCAGCTATATTCTTATTTTTTTCGAAAACCTCAAGATCACTCCTATGTATTCCTTCATTAGTCCTTTTACTTAAGAAATCTTTCCTTCTATTTCTTCTCAATATTGTGGATACTTCTTTTTCCGCTTTTTCTGGATTCCATAAGGATATCAAATTTTCTACCAAACCATTAATTTTTAGAGACGCCTTAGGCCAAACTGAATCAACTGAACAATCCAAAAGTTTGCTCAATTCTTCCACTAAATCAATTCGGTTAATTGCTATTGGTATTGACTCTCTTGCCATCTGATATTCAATTTTATCCAACCATTTTTCATCTTGTATGTTAGATTTAAGAAATTGGTTTCTTTCTCGCATTAGTTTTTCGTATTGCCTTATATGGCTTATATGATTGTGTTTATATATTGAGCATAATCTATCAATAAATCTCCTCCGGTATGAGGGTGACTCAAGAAAAATCTGGTCCATTGAAGGAGTAAGCCAGTACAAAGAAAAAAATTTTGGTAGGTGGCTTGAACCTGAAACCTTTTTTTCGTTTATTTTTACTTCCCTACCAGTTGATCCTTCTCTCATTCCAGTTGAAATATCTATTGTCTCATTATTTGAGATTATTTTTGCTTTTACTCCCCATCCATTCATATTTTTGGTGTTTGACAAATCATTAAGATTAGAATTCCTCAATCCTCTTCCCGGAGAAAGCAAAGAAATAGCCTCAAGGATATTTGTCTTCCCTACCGCATTTTGACCAACAATAGTTAATGGTTTACCTGACAATAAAAAACTCAGGCTTTCATGAGATCTAAAATTTGTTAGCTTTAGAGATCTTATGGAATCAAAGGATTTTTCTTCTTTTGTATAATTTATTTGATGATTTTGGTTCAAACTAATAATAACACTTATAATTAAACTCTCATTGGCATAAGAACATATGTAGCTTCTTCATGCGCTGAATCCTTTATAAGAGCCGGGGCCCCAGGATCTTCTAGAGTAAAAGTCATATTATCTCCATCAATCTGACTGGCAATATCTAGTAAATATCTTGCGTTGAAGCCTACCTCAAGTGAATCAGATTTATATTCAACGAGCATCTTTTCTACAGCAGTACCTGCTTCAGGGTTTACAACAGTTAAGGTTAGTAAATTGCTTTCAATAAAAAACTTTACCGCTTTAGATTTATCCGAAGAAATAGTTGCTACTCGATCAATTGATGAAGAAAATGTTTTAGTTTCCACAGACATAACTTTAGTATTTGTCTTTGGAATTACCCTTTCATAATCGGGAAAAGTGCCATCTATTAATTTTGATGTAAGAGTAACATTTTCGACATTAAACTGAATTTTAGTATCTGAAATTTTAAGGCTAATGTCCCCTTCGGTATCCTCTATAAGTTTCCTTATCTCACTTATCGTCTTTCTAGGAATAATAATACTTGGCATCTCATCGGCGCCCTTAGGTAGATCTGATAAAATACAAGCTAATCTATGGCCGTCTGTTGCTACACCCCTGAGATTACCATCAATAGCATGTAAAAAAATACCGTTAAGATAATATCGTGTCTCCTCGGTAGAGATTGCAAATCTAGATTTATCAATAATCTTAGCGAAATCTTTTGATCCTATGGTGAAATTGCATGGCATTTCTCCTGAAGACATTTCTGGAAAATCTTCATCTGGAAGAGTTGATAGTTCAAAATTTGATTGTCCGCAATTTAAAATAATTAAATTATTTTCATTTTTTTCTATATCAATTTGTGAGCCCTCAGGAAGCTTTCTTACAATATCGTAAAGAGTGTGTGCTGAAGCGGTTGTTACTCCAGCATCCAAAGTGTTAGCTTTCAAATTCTCAATTATTTCTAGATCCAAATCGGTAGCAGTTAATGAAATCCCTTCTTCATCAGCTTTTATTTTTACGTTGGATAAAACTGGAATAGTATTCCTTCTTTCAACTACACTATGAACATGATTAAGCCCTTTGAGAAGAATATCTCTTTCAATTGATATCTTCATTAATTAATAGCTCCTAAACACTAAAATTTATCCATTACTCATTAAAAATAAGTGAATATTAAAAACGAATCATTAATAGAAATTATAGCAGAAAACTAAGAAAAATCACTCAAGAATCAATTTTCTAATACCCTTCTAAGTATTTCTACTTCTTCATCTATCGCTATGTCAGAGTTTCGCAAATCTTCGACCCTTTTAACAGCATGTATCACGGTTGTATGATCCCTGCCACCAAACATACGGCCTATTTCTGGAAGAGATCTAGTTGTTAACATTTTAGATAAATACATGGCTATCTGACGTGGTCTGGCTATTGTCCTCGACCTTCTTGATGAGAGGAGGTCGGCTAATCTTAAATTGTAATAATCCGCGACCTTTCTTTGAATATCATCGATGGTTATTTTTCTTTGAGATGCTCTTATCAAATCCTTAAGTACTTCTTTTGCCATATCAATACTTAAAGGTCTTCCAGCAAAAGATGAATAAGCTATAACTCGGTTTAAAGCCCCCTCAAGGACACGAATATTGGAATCAATTCTTTGAGCTAAAAACTCCAGTAAATCATCTTGAATAAGAATTTCTGGATTTTCTAAAATATGTGTCTCAGCTTTTGACTGCAGTATCCCTAGTCTCAATTCATAATCCGAAGGATGAATATCTGCTACCAATCCCCATCCCAATCTTGACCTAATTCTCTCTTCAATTCCATCGAGATCAACCGGAGACCTATCTGCAGATACCACTATTTGATGATTATGATCAATTAAAGTATTGAAGGTGTGAAAAAATTCTTCTTGCGTTGAATCCTTACCAGCAATAAATTGAATGTCGTCCACCATAAGCACATCGACAGATCTAAATTGTTGTTTAAAGGACATTGTATCTTTAAACCTTAATGCCCTAATAAATTGGTACATAAATTTTTCAGCTGATAGGTAAAGGACCTTTCTTTGTGGCCAATTTTTGTTAATTTCTAAAGCTATTGCATGTAAAAGATGGGTTTTTCCTAAGCCAACACCCCCATATAAAAATAATGGATTAAAGGAAACCTTTTCTGATTCAGTAATACGTCTCGCAGCTGCATACGCTAACTCATTAGAAGGACCTACAACAAAATTTTCAAAAGACAGGCTGGTATCTATAGGGGCACCCAGCATAGAATTGTGATCTCCTGAATCGGAAAAATTTTTAGTTATATGTTTTGAACTCTCTAAATGGACAGAGTTAACATTTTTCTCAGTTTTCTGAGCTTCATTTTTATAGTTAACTACATCAATTACTAAAGAAGCAATATTTTCAGATTCTTTTCTTAATATTGTAAGGAGTCTTTGAGCATAATGCGCTTCTATCCAATCTCTCATGAATCTAGTAGGAACATAAAGGACTAGTTGGTCTTCCTTTAATTCTCCAAATTCTACATTCCTGAACCAACTTTTAAAAGTGGCTTCACCTATTTCTGCTCGTATTACTGATAAAGAACGATTCCAAGATTTCTTTAACTCGGTTTCATGGACAGTTTCATCGTTCAATTTCATCACCCCCCCTAATGACTCAGACATTCACACTTAATTTCAAAAATAATTGAAAAAAAAGTCTGCCTTAGAAAACAGACAAGGTAATCACCCTACGCCTGAGTCTAGTTTCATGCAATAAGATTTATGAAAAAAAATATTACTAATAATAAATCTTTATAAGGGAGAATACTAATCTAAAACTTTAGCTTGTTTAGATAATCTAGAAATTTTTCTTGAGGCATTTTTTTTATGAATTATACCCTTTTGAGCAAGACTCATAATCTTAGGTTCTGCTTCTTTTAATGCCAATTTTGCTGCTTCGCCATCTTTATTTCCTACAGCCTCGTCAAATCTTTTTAAATAAGTCTTAACACGCGTCAAGAGTGATTTATTTCTCTCAGTCCTTTTATTTATTTTCCTTATCATTTTTTTAGAGGAAGATAAATTTGCCATATAAGTCTACCTTTTTATAGTTTATTGCGGTTTATATTAATTTAGGCATTAAGCGTCAAGCTTTCTATTCTTTATTCATCTGTGAAATCTGGATCACGCTTTTCAATAAACGCTGCCATCCCTTCTGTTTTGTCCGCTGTTGAAAACATGGAATGGAAGAGTCTTCTCTCAAATCTAATTCCCTCAGATAGTGTTGTTTCATATGCTCTATTGATACATTCTTTGGTCATCATGGTGGCAATCAAAGATTTTTTAGCAACAGTTATGGCTACCTCAACTACCTCTGCCAAAAAATTCTCTTTTTTCAAAACCCTACTAACCAATCCAACTCTCTCCGCTTCATCGGCGTCCATCATTCGTCCGGTTAGACACATCTCCATCGCCTTAGACTTACCAACAAATCTCGTCAATCTTTGACTTCCACCAGCACCTGGCATAACTCCCAAATTTATCTCAGGCTGGCCAAATTTGGCGGTTTCTGAGGCTAGAATAAAGTCGCACATCATTGCTAGTTCACACCCGCCTCCAAGGGCATATCCCGAAACAGCTGCAATAATAGGCTTTCTACAACTTGCAACCCTCTCCCAATTTCTTGAAATGAAATCTTCCTTATAAACATCCATATAGGATTTGGGTTGCATTTGTTTTATATCTGCTCCTGCAGCAAATGCCTTATCAGATCCAGTTAAAATTAAACATCTTAAATCATCATCTTTTTCATAGCCATCCAATACCGTAAACAGCTCATCCATTAGCTCATCATTTAAAGCATTGAGGGCATCGGGCCGATTTAAGGTTGCCAGCACTATCGAACCGTTTCCGTTCGTATTGTCTAAGGTTTCCGTTATTACATTTTTGCCAGCCATAAATATTTCCTTATAAAAAAATTAAGAGTGTTTACTTTCTTAAAGTACAAGATATAGAGGTAATTATAAATTACAATATTTCTATTTCTGACATTTTGGACAATAAAATGTCGATCTATTTGATTGCTTAATCCTTTTGATCTTAGCTTTACACTCGGGTTGAAGACAACTTTCATTTTCTCTTCCATAAACTTTAAACTTGTTTTGAAAATAACCAAGTTTGCCATCGGCATGGTGGAAGTCTTTTAGTGATGATCCACCAAAAAATATAGCTTCTCTGATTACTTCATTTATGCTCTCAACCAAATCATATAATTTTTTTTTCGCCATTCCGTTTTTTTTTACTAATTCACTTGTGAATTTTGTAGGTAAAATTTTTGATCTAAATAATGCTTCACATACGTATATATTACCCAATCCAGAAATGATTTTCTGATCTAATAACGTATTTTTTAATGACCGTTTTCTACCTTTAAATATTTCTGCCAAAGCTTCTACGTTGAGTTCATTGCCTAACGGTTCGGGCCCAAGAGAAGATAAAAGGTGATGCTTGTCTGGGCAGTTAGCAGTGAGCAAAATGTATCCAAACCTTCTGATATCATTATAAATTAATAAACCATCGTCAAAATACAAAATCATATGATCATGTTTAGAAATTTTATATTTCTTAATATCTCTACCTTTAACTATCTTAAAAGTACCTGACATTCCTAAATGTGCAATGATCACATAATTTTCAGATAAATAAAAAAGCAAATATTTTGCTCTTCTATCAATATTGAGAATAGTCTTATTTAAGATTTTCTTCCCAAATTTTCTGGAATATGGAAATCTCAGTTTTTTGTCCGAAAATTCAACGCTTTTGATAGTCTTATTTACTACAAAACCTTCTAGACCTTTTTTAACAGTTTCAACTTCGGGTAACTCGGGCATAAATTATTTTTTCCTTACTAGAACAAAAGCTATCTTCAGGTTATGTTCGCCCGAAGAGATAATTTTTTCAATGCCAAAGAACGATTTAAATACAGAAAATAATGAAGAAAAGAAGCACGCCTCTTATGTAAAAGGTGTTTTTGATAATGTTGCAGATAAATATGACATAATGAATGACTTTATGTCCCTTGGTCTTCAACGTTATTGGAAAGATAAACTGATACAGATGGTTGGAAATAATTTCTCGGGTCCCTTGGACTATATTGACCTTGCAGGAGGAACTGGCGATGTTGCATTAAAATTTAAAAGAAAGTTCCCTGAGGCAAATATTAATATTATCGATAAAAATATAGAAATGATTAAGGCAGGTATTTCTAAAAACCCAAACAAATCTAACATTAATTATTTATGTTCCTCAGGTGAAGATATGGCCATAAAAGACAACTTTGCCGATGTTCTGACTCTATCATTCGGCATAAGAAATATGAGTAATCGCAAAAAGTGTCTTGAGGAATGTTTAAGAGTTTTAAAACCGAGTGGTTTATTCTTATGTATGGAATTTTCGATGCCTGAAAACTATACTTTGAGAAATATTTATGATGCTTGGTCTTATGGCATAATACCAAACCTAGGAAAATTAATAGTTGGCTCATCAGAGCCTTATGAATATTTGGTTGATAGTATCCGATCCTTTCCTAGCCCAAATGAATTTAGCAAAATTTTAAGAAGTGTAGGATTTAAAAAATTGTCTATACGCCAACTGAGTGGCAATATTGTTTGTGTATACAGAGCTAACAAGAATTAAATTGAAAAATCTTGCAAAAATATTTAGGCTCCTGCGCGGATTAACATCTCTCATCCGTGAAGAAACTTTATTTACAGAGAAATTCCTAAAATCTGCACCTATTCAAATAAAAATTTTAAAAAAACTTCTAATTTTTAGAATCGGCCAATCAAATGATTTATCAGAAACTCTTCAAAAACTTGGTCCTACTTGGATAAAATTAGGACAATTCCTATCTACCCGTCCTGATATCATTGGCCAGAATCTTTCTGAAAAACTCAAAAATCTTCAAGATCAACTCTCTCCATTTGATAAAAAAGAAACTTTAAGAATCCTTCGTGAGGAATTTGGAGAAAATTTCGAAGAAATATTTATAAACATTGAATCTGCCAAGTCCGCTGCCTCAATTGCCCAAGTACATAAGTCAACGATAAAGGTAAATGATGTCGAGTCAGAAGTAGCATTAAAAATACTTAGACCCAATATAAAGAAAAATATTAAAAGGGACTTAGAGGATTTTTTCTTTGCGGCTAAATTTCTTGAAAGATTCTCCGTTGAAGCTAAGCGTTTAAGATTAACCGAAATTATTGAAACGTTAGAGGAAATTGTCGGAATAGAAACTGATCTTCGGTTAGAAGCAGCCGCTCAATCTGAGGTAAGAGAAAATACCATCAATGATGAATTTTTTTATGCTCCTAAAATAAACTGGGACTTAACCAGGAAAAATATTTTAGTTTCAGAGTGGGTTGATGCAACGTCAGCAAATAATATTCCAGAAATTAAAGGCATGGGTCTGAATCTAAAGGAGATAGGAAAAAAGATTATAGAAATTTTCCTTACTTTGTCTATAAGAGATGGTCTTTTTCATGCCGATATGCATCAAGGAAATCTTTTTATAGACAATAAAGGAAAAATTATAGCTGTGGATTTTGGTATTATGGGAAGATTAAATAATGAAAGTAAAAGATATCTATTGGAAATTTTACTTGGTTTTATAAATAGAGATTATGAAAGAATTGCCGATATTCATTTTGACGCAAATTATGTGCCGGCTGAACAAAATAAGGATAAATTTGCTCAGGCCCTAAGAGCAATAGGTGAGCCAATTCAAGGAAAAGAGGCTTCCGAGATATCGATTGGAAGATTATTATCACAATTATTCGAAGTTACTAATCAGTTCAACATGAGAACTCAACCTCAATTAATTCTTCTGCAAAAGACCATGGTTGTTGTAGAAGGCGTTGCTAGAGAATTTAATTCGGAGATTAATATATGGAGTCATTCTGAACCTATCCTAAAAAACCTCCAAAATGCTAAGTTTGATATTTTATCTGATATTAATAATGAGCCTGATAAAATTTTAAGGAATGCAAGAAATTTTATCGAAAACCTTCCTAAGGACTTTGAGAAAGCTAAAAAGAACCTAACTGATTTAGGTGAAATTTTCGACAGAGATGGAATCAAAATCCACCCAGAAAGCATAGATAAATATAATCAAAAAAAAGAAATCCCGCTGATTAGTGGAATAATAATAATTATCTTAGTTTTTTTCCTGTTATTATTGATATTTAAAGGTTAATAAGAATTTCATTGCCATTTTTTGCTCCTGAAAATATAGTTTCGGGATATGTTTGGAAAAGATAGGAATTATGAAGAAGATTTTATTAATAGTAACTGGAGGTATTGCCGCCTATAGGACCCTAGATCTTATCAGGGAAATAAAGAGACAAGGCGATGATGTTACCTGTGTCCTCACTTCTGGTGCACAACAATTTGTTCAACCTCTTTCCTTTGGTTCCTTATCAGGAAATAAGGTTTATACCGAATTATTTGACCTTGATAATGAATCCGAAATGGGTCATATCAACTTATCAAGACAGCACGACTTGATCGTTGTGGCTCCAGCTACCGCTAACATTCTCTCGAAAATGTCTTATGGGGTTGCTGATGATCTAGCAAGCACAATTCTTTTAGCAACAGATAAACCAATTATGGTTGTGCCTTCAATGAATGTAAAGATGTGGGAAAATCTTTCAACAACTGCAAACGTTAAAAAATTAAAAAACAAGGGCATATATTTTGTCGGACCAAATAAAGGTGAAATGGCTTGTGGTGAATTTGGATACGGGAAAATGGCCCTAGTTAAAGAAATCTCTAAAGAAATAAACTTTGTATTAAAACCTGGCCCTTTGGTGGGAAGAAAGGCATTAGTTACCTCAGGACCAACTATTGAGTCAATTGATCCAATAAGATTTATATCAAACAGATCCTCCGGTAAACAGGGTCACGCTATAGCAAGAATGCTTGGGAATTATGGGGCGGAAACCACTCTTATCTCTGGTCCTGTAAACTTAGAAAATCCTACAAATGTTGAAGTTAAGAACGTCAATACAGCTGAAGAAATGTTTGCTGCTTGTAAAGATAGTCTGCCTGTTGACATAGCTATATTTGCAGCTGCAGTTTCAGACTGGAGAGCCGAGTCTCTGGCAAATCAGAAAATAAAAAAAGAAGGATTGGAAGGCAAGCCCCTAAAAATTAGCTTTACGGAGAACAATGATATTTTGAAAGAAATTAGCACTCTATCATCCAATAGACCAAAACTTGTAATAGGTTTCTCATTAGAGACTGAAAATCTAATAGCCTCTGCAAAAAATAAACTTGCTCAGAAATCATGTGACTGGATTATTGCAAATAATTATAACAATGGACAAGAGAGTGTCTTTAATAGTGAAATGAATAATGTTAAATTCGTTAATATTGATTCTGAAGAAGACTGGGGATTAATGACTAAAATCTCTGTTGCAGGAAAACTATGCGACAAAATTTCAGGATTTTTTAAAAGTGCTGCTTAGTATTTGATTGTCTAACGCAAAAAAAATGAATAGCTCGTCAGATCTAGAAAGATATTCTCGCCATTTAATTTTAAAAGAGATTGGGGGTCCAGGCCTAAAAAAACTCAAGAATTCAAGCGTTTTAATTATAGGGCTTGGAGGATTAGGATCACCATTACTACAGTATCTATGTACTTCTGGAATTGGTAGTATTGGTTTGGTCGATTTCGATAAAATTGAATTATCGAATCTTAATCGGCAAATTATTTACGGAACCTCTGATGTTGGAAAAAATAAAACTGACATTGCAAGAAAGATAGCCAAAAACTTAAACCCCTCTATAAATATAGATGCATATAACGAAAGAGTTACATCAACAAATATTAAAAAAATTATCAAAGATTATGACATTGTAGTCGACGGAACTGATAATCTTGAAGCTAAATTAACAATTAATGATGCTTGTCATTATCTTAAAAAACCTATGGTGATGTGCTCAGTTAGCGGATTCTTTGGCTATATTTCTACTTTCAAGTCTTACGAAAAGGACGAGAAAGGATTAAAGAATCCTTCGTATAGAAGCCTTATGAGAAATAAAATAGTTAGCGAAGATGATTGTGAAACAAATGGTATCCTAGGTTCCATTGCCGGAATAATGGGATCAATCCAAGCTACAGAAGTTATTAAATTAATAACTGAAACTGGAGAAAACTTAGTTGGAAAGCTGTTAATTTTAGATGGTCTAAACTTAGATTTCCAAATAATTAAGCTTAATCGGGATGATAACTTCGATTTAAATTAAGAAAAATATTTAAATGACGAAAATAAATAACAGAAGANCACAAAAACTATTTATAATTTTACTTCTGTTCCAACTTATTATCTATCANGATAGCTCTTATGCCCAAATAGGACAAACAAACTGGGGATCATTAAAGTATAAAAAAACNTATCTAAGAACAGGGCCTTCTAAGGAAAATAAAGTTTTATGGACATACAAAAAGAAAGGTCTGCCTTTGAGAATAATGAGAAAAAGAAGTGATTGGTATTACGTAGAAATGGCAGATAAAGAAAAAGGATGGGTAAATTCCAGTCAAGTCAGTACAAAGAGGACGATTATAGTAATTGCAGAAGGTTTAATACCACTTAGAGAAAATCCCTCTACTAACTCCAGAATTATTGCAAAAGTTGAAAAGAATGCCATAGGGGATTTATTAAAATGCGAAAGAGTCATTTGTGAGATAGATTTTTACGACGTTATAGGCTTTATGAAAAAAGAATTTTTATGGGGTGTTAACCAAAAACAATCAAATTAAATCAAAAAATGTCAAGATTCATTACCTTATTCCAAGCAGCAATAAAATCTGAAACGAACTTCTCCTTTGAATCTTCTTGCCCATAAACTTCAGCTATAGCTCGAAGCTGTGAGTTAGAACCAAAAACAAGATCAACCCTTGAAGCTGTCCTAATCTTTTCGCCCGAAGAACGATTGCTTGCCTCATAATAATTACCACCGTTCGGCTTCCACTCTACATTCATATCAAGCAAATTAGTGAAGAAATCGTTAGTTAACTTACCTGGTGTATCTGTAAATACACCGTGACCATCTGCACTAATCCCTAATGCTCTCATACCGCCCACAAGTACCGTCATCTCTGGTGCTGTAAGTTCAAGTAGTTGTGCCTTGTCAAGAATCATTTCTTCTGGGTAAATGTTGGACTCAGTCTTTTGATAGTTGCGAAAACCATCAGCAACAGGCTCAAGAACAGCAAATGATTCTGCATCAGTTTGTTCTTCCGTCGCATCTCCACGGCCTGGAGTGAATGGAACACTTTCTCCAGATGCTTGTTCAATACCTACATTACCAGCAAGCACAATAACATCAGCTAATGAAGCATCAGTCTCTGCAGCAATGCTCTCAAGTATGCCCAATACGCGAACTAGTTGATCAGGTTTGTTAGCTTCCCAATCCTTCTGCGGAGCAAGACGAATGCGGGCACCATTGGCGCCACCACGCATATCAGAACCACGGAATGTTGAAGCACTTGCCCAGGCAGTCTCTACCATCTCTTGAACAGTTAATCCACTTTCTGCAATGCTTGTTTTAACTGCCTCAACATCATAATCCTTATTACCTTCTGGAATAGGGTCTTGCCAAATAAGTTCTTCCGCTGGAACCTCTGGACCCATATAACGCTTGAGTGGACCCATATCGCGATGCAACAGTTTAAACCACGCACGCGCAAATGCATCTGAAAATTCAGCTGGATTCTCATGAAAACGTTTTGATATCTCTTTATATATTGGATCTTCACGCATCGCCATATCCGCTGTTGTCATTATAGTTGGCACACGGATTGAATCATCTTCTGCATCTGGCGCAAGATCTTCTTCTTTCGGATCTATAGCGTGCCATTGGTGTGCACCCGCTGGGCTTTTTACAAGTTCCCATTCGTATCCGAAAAGTAGATCAAAATAACCATTATCCCATTGAGTGGGATTAGCAGTCCAGGGGCCTTCAATTCCACTCGTAATAGCATCACGGCCTTGACCTGTACCGTGTGAGTTTTTCCAACCAAATCCCATTTGTTCAATTGGAGCACCCTCGGGTTCAACACCAACAAGATCCTCAGAAGCAGCACCGTGTGCTTTACCAAAGGTATGTCCACCTGCAGTAAGAGCAACAGTTTCTTCGTCATTCATAGCCATACGGGCAAATGTTTCTCGAATATCTATTCCGCTTGCAAGTGGATCAGGGTTACCATCCGGACCCTGTGGATTCACATAAATCAAACCCATTTGCACTGCGCCAAGCGGCTTATCAAGATCACGTTCGCCTGTATAGCGTTCATTACCCAACCATTCGTTTTCTTTACCCCAGAAGATGTCCTCTTCTGGCGCCCAAATGTCTGGACGTCCACCACCGAAGCCGAAGGTCATACCACCCATTGACTCTATGGCTACATTTCCTGATAAAATCAACAAATCGGCCCAACTAATCTTGTTGCCGTACTTCTGTTTTACAGGCCAGAGGAGTCGGCGTGCTTTATCCAAGTTACCATTATCTGGCCAACTGTTTAGAGGGGCAAAACGCTGTGCTCCAGTACCACCGCCGCCTCGACCATCGTCAATTCTGTAAGTGCCAGCAGCATGCCAAGTCATGCGAATAAAGAAAGGGCCATAATGTCCATAATCAGCTGGCCACCAATCCTGGGAATCTGTCATAAGATCGTTTAGATCTTTCTTTAGAGCATTATAGTCAAGCTTTTTAAACTCTTCCCGATAATCAAAGTTATCACCCATGGGATTAGATTTTTTATCGTGTTGGTGAAGAATATTTAAATTCAACTGGTTCGGCCACCAGTTCTGGTTTGATGTTGAACCTAACGTGTGTTGAGAATCTTCTAAAACCGGGCATTTGCTTTCGCTATCTTTATCCATATGTAATTTACCTCCTACAATTATCTTATTTTATTCTTAAATTTTGAAAAGAATATCTATCTTTTTAATCTTTTCTCTTTTCAAGCCTCTTGGAAGCGAAAAAGTAACTTTTTCGGATTCAAGATCAGTCAACGTTCCATCTTTTTCATTAAAAATATGATAATGGTGATTTGTGTTAGTATCAAACCACGATCTTTCATCATCGTGACTAACTTTTACTATAAGACCACAATCATAAAAATCATTCAGGACATTATAAACAGTAGCTTGCGAAACATTTAAATTTTTAAGCCGAGCATTATCTTTCAAGATTTCTGCCGTAAAATGCCAATTTCCCTGTGAAAATATTAATTCTCCAAGAGAGACCCTTTGTTTAGTTAATCTAAGATTGTGCTTCTTAAGAATACTCTTAATATTACTCATTGAAACATAATAACTTTTTTCTAGTTTATAATCAATATAAACTGGAAAATTTTATCTTTTTGTTACATATGGCTTTGTTAATGTGTTAAAGGTTCATATAAGGTTTGTTAGTAATGCAAAAAAGAAATTCTTATGATTATGATTCTTTAATTGAGTGTGCCCAAGGCAACATGTTTGGTAAAGGAAATGCCCAACTTCCTATGCCGCCAATGTTGATGATAGATAGAATCACAAAAATTTCTAATGAAGGTGGAAAAAATGGCAGGGGTGAAATTCTTGCTGAATTGGATGTAAAGCCTGATTTATGGTTTTTTGATTGTCATTTTCCAAATGATCCGGTAATGCCTGGTTGTTTAGGTTTGGATGCAATGTGGCAATTGTTAGGCTTCTTTTTAGGTTGGTTGGGTGAACAAGGTCAAGGAAGAGCCATATCTGTAGGAAAAGTTAAATTTTCAGGAATGGTTTTACCCTCTTCAAAAAAACTTCAATATAGAATAAATATTAAAAGAGTTTTAACCAGTAAATTGGTTTTGGGTATTGCTGATGGGATATTAAGTTCTGATGGGGAAGACATATACGAAGCTGAAGACATAAGAGTAGGTTTGTTTCAATAATCCATAGTGAGAGAAGTAAATGAGGCGTGTCGTAGTAACAGGAATGGGAATTGTGTCTTGTATTGGCAATAATACTCAAGAAGTGCTTGCAAATTTACGTGAAGGAAAATCAGGTATAACTAAATCTGAAGAACAAGCTGAACTAGGTTTCCGAAGCCAAGTATATGGAAAACCTAGCTTAGATCCTGAAGATTATTTGCAAAAAAAGGAAAGAAGGTTTATGGGCATGGGCGCTGCTTGGAATTATATTTCTATGGTTCAAGCAATTGAAGATGCTGGTCTTGAAGAAAAGGAGATTATTAATGAGAAAACTGGTTTAATAATGGGATCGGGAGGACCTTCCACAAAAACACTTATTGAATCGGCAGATATTGCAAGAACAAAAGGACCTAAAAGGGTAGGTCCATTTGCTGTGCCAAAAGCAATGTCATCAACTAATTCAGCAACACTGGCAACGCCATTCGGCATTAAGGGAGTAAATTATTCTATCTCATCAGCGTGTGCTACTTCAGCCCATTGTATTGGTAATGCTTATGAATTAATCCAGTATGGAAAACAAGACACTATGTTTGCTGGTGGGGGTGAAGAATTAAATTGGGCCCTGTCGGTTCTTTTCGATGCTATGGGCGCCATGTCTTCAAAATATAATGAAACTCCGTCGACATCTAGCCGAGCATATGATCGTGATAGAGACGGATTTGTAATTGCTGGAGGGGCTGGCGTCTTGATACTTGAAGAAATGGAAAAGGCAAAAGCCCGAGGAGCTAAGATCTATGCCGAATTAACTGGATATGGCGCTACTTCTGATGGACACGATATGGTTCAACCTTCTGGAGAGGGTGCTGCTAGATGTATGAAAATGGCCATGCAGGATTTAGATGATCAGGTTGACTACATTAATCCCCATGCAACTTCAACACCTATCGGAGATGAAAAAGAAATTGAAGCTATCAGAGAAGTTTTTGGAAATGATATTCCTCCGTTAAGCGCAACTAAATCATTAAGTGGACACAGCCTTGGCGCGGCAGGAGTGCAAGAGGCTATTTATTCGATTCTCATGATGAACAATAGTTTTATATCAAAATCAGCCAATATTGAAAATATTGATCCTAATTTTGAAGACTTGCCTATACCACAGAAGAGACTAGACAATGTAGACCTCGAATACATATTGTCTAATAGCTTCGGTTTTGGCGGAACAAACGCCTCCTTAGTTTTCAAAAATCCTAAAGCATAGGAAAAGAAATGAGTTTTAAATCTGGTCTTATGAAAGGAAAAAAAGGGTTGGTCATGGGGGTGGCCAATGATCATTCTCTTGCTTGGGGAATAGCGGATGTTCTTAATAAAAATTCTGCAGAATTAGCATTTACTTACCAAGGTGAGACATTACTTAAGCGGGTAGGACCATTAGCAAAAAGCATTGGATCTGAATATATTTTGAAATGTGATGTCTGTAATCAAGAAGAATTAGAAAAAGTTTATGAATTCCTTAAGGATAAATGGGGGGGAATAGATTTCTTGGTTCATGCTATAGCTTATTCTGACAAGAACGAGTTAAACGGCCGTTACTTAGATACTTCGAAAGAAAATTTTCTTAATACTATGGAAATTTCTTGCTTCTCGTTTACCCAAATTCTGAGAGTTTTTGAACCCTTATTAACAGAAAATAGTTCTGTTCTTACTTTAACTTATGGGGGCTCTGAACGGGTAATTCCTAATTACAATGTTATGGGTGTTGCCAAGGCTGCATTAGAATCTTCTGTAAGATATTTGGCTACAGATTTGGGTGACAATGGAATAAGAGTAAATGCCCTATCAGCAGGCATGATGAGAACCCTAGCAGGATCAGCAATAAACGGTGCTAGAGATATGTTTAAATTTTCTGAAAAGCATAAACCCTTAAAATATAACCTCACACTTGAGAACATTGGCTCATCAGGATTGTATCTTCTTTCAGACTTGTCTGCGGGAGTAACGGGAGAAGTGCATTATGTAGATCAGGGTTATAACATAATAGGAATGCCTAAAATCAAAGATCTTTAAATTCTAAAGGTTACTTCTTTGATCCTTCTGAATTTTTCTCCTGAGCCTTTTCGCGTTTTATTTCTTCGCCTGTTTCTTGATCAACTTCTTTCATAGATAATTTTACTTTTCCCCTATCAAAACCTATAAACTTGACTTTGACTATATCTCCTTCTTTTACAACATCGGTAACGGTTTTAACCCTTTCGTTAGCTAATTGTGAAATATGGACTAACCCATCTTTTTTCCCAAAAAAATTAACAAAGGCCCCAAAATCCATTATTTTAACCACCTTGCCTTCATAAATCGTTCCCATCTCAGGTTCAGCAACAATTGAATTTATCATTTCTAAAGCTTTTTCTAGTGATTCTGTATTACTAGATGCGACACGAATAGTGCCATCATCATTAATATCGACTTTAGCGCCGCTTTCTTCTACGATCTCCCTAACCACCTTACCGCCTGCTCCTATTACTTCTCTTATTTTGTCTTTATGCACTTGAATTGTTTCAATTCTAGGGGCTGTGGTATTGACTTCATCTCTGGATTTTTCAATTGCTTTAGCCATCTCTTCTAGAATATGCAATCTACCTTTTTTTGCTTGGGTTAATGCAGCTTCCATAATATCTTTTGTTATTCCGGTAATTTTTATGTCCATCTGTAATGAAGTTATTCCCTTATCCGTACCTGCTACTTTAAAATCCATATCTCCTAAGTGATCCTCATCACCGAGAATATCGGACAATACCGCAATTTTATCGTCTTCCTTAATTAATCCCATTGCAATGCCTGCTACAGGACGGTTCAATGGAATTCCTGCATCCATCATTGATAACGAAGAACCACATACAGTTGCCATAGATGACGAGCCGTTGGATTCTGTAATCTCTGAAACCAGTCGGATTGTGTAGGGAAAATCATCATAACTAGGCATAACTGCTTTTAAGGCTCTCCATGCTAATTTTCCATGTCCTATTTCTCTTCTTCCTGTAAAACCTGTTCTTCCAACTTCTCCTACAGAATATGGGGGAAAATTGTAATGCAACATAAATCTTTCCTTATAGGTTTCATCCAAACCATCAACGTATTTCTCATCATCACCTGTTCCTAATGTAGTAACTACCAAAGCTTGTGTCTCTCCTCTTGTAAACAAAGCTGAACCATGTGTTAGAGGTAAAACACTAACATCAGACTGGATTGGTCTAACCGTTTCAAGGTTTCTACCATCTATCCTTTTACTGGTATCTAGGATACTGCCTCTTACAATATTTTTTTCTATATTTTTTAAGACTTTGTTAATTTCAGACTCTGAAGGATTTTCTTCTTGAGAATTTTCAGGGATTATCTCTGAAAGCAAATCAGTTTTTATTTGTGCTATAGTATTCGAGCGCTCTTGTTTGTCGGCAATTTTATAGGCTTTAACAAGATCATTATTCACTAACTTATCAACTCTATCCTCTAATTCAGAAAGATCTTCTTTTTCTACTACTCTAGGTTCTTTTGCGGCTTTTTCAGCAAGACTAATAATTGCATCAATAACGGAAACAAACGACTCCTGTCCGAAAGTTACTGCTCCCAACATTATTTCTTCAGTTAACTCATTAGCTTCTGATTCTACCATTAGAACCGCAGAACGGGTTCCAGCCACTATAAGGTCGAGGTTACATTCTTTATTCATTTGTTCTTTTGTAGGGTTAAGAACAAATTCACTATCTATATACCCTACGCGACTTGCTCCAATTGGGCCCATAAAAGGAATGCCTGACAAGGTAAGAGCAGCGGAACATGCAATTAGAGCTACTATATCTGGATCATTTTCACCATCATAACTTATGACATTTGCAATTACTTGTGTTTCACAATTAAAACCGTCTGCAAATAATGGTCTAATTGGTCTATCAATTAAACGAGAAACGAGTGTTTCTTTTTCAGATGGTCTTCCCTCTCTTTTAAAGAAACCTCCAGGAATTTTTCCTGCAGCATAAGCTTTTTCTTGGTAATTGACTGTTAAAGGAAAGAAGCCAAGATCTTTCTTTTCTTCAAATTCTGAAACAACAGTAGCTAAAACCGATGTTCCTTCATATGTTGCAATTACAGACCCGTGTGCCTGTCTTGCGACTCTTCCCGTTTCGATTGTAAGGGTTTTGCCACCCCAATCTATGATTTCTTTTTCTATTTTAAACATTTTTATTTCCTATAAAACCTTTAAGCCGGTTCTTAATCTTCATGATATTGTTAGTATATTTTCAAATTTGATTATCTTCTTAAGCCCAATCTTTTTCTTAGATCCTCATAACGATCTTCATTTTTTAACTTTACATAATCTAAGAGCTTTCGCCTTTGATTTACAAGCTTCAACAATCCTTGTCTGGAATGATTGTCTTTCTTGTGGGTCTTAAAATGATCAGTTAGATTTCTTATACGTTCAGTAAGAATTGCTACTTGTACTTCTGGAGACCTAGTGTCTCCTTTTTTTGTTGCATATTCATTGATTACTTCTGTCTTTCTATCAGACTTAATCGACATCAAATACTCCTTAATTAATCAAAATATCTCATCAGAAAAAACTCTCTTAGGTTTGAGAGTTGATTCAACCATAACAGCAAGTCCAATTGGTCTATTTGAGCTAAACAAAAGAACATCACTTCCTTGAGGTAAGACGTCAACCAAAGATTTCTTTTTTATTATCTGACCTTGTTTGAAAATTCTAGCTTCTTGTTCCTCAAGAGATAAAGCCGGGATGTCGTCCAGCACCTTACTCAAAGGCAGAAGATATTTTTCTTCAATCTTACCTGCGGGCGCACTATGCACTAAATTTGTCAAGCTTGCTAGTGGAAAAGCGTTTTTGAGTGTAAAAGGTCCCACTTTTAATCTTTCTAATGAGGCTAAAACTCCCAAAGCTCCTAATTCTATGGAAATATCCCTCACTAAAGATCTTACATAAAATCCTTTTCCGCATGAAATTATGAATTCAGAGTGATCATTATCAACAATTCTCACCAATTTTAACGAATAGATAGTTACCAATCTTTTAGGAAGGGTAAAATTTTCGTTCCTTCTTGCTAGAGTATATGCCCTTCTTCCCGAAACCTTTATTGCAGAAAATCTTGGCGGTCTTTGTTTTACTTCACCCATAAATTTCGTAATTATCGAATTAATTTCCCTAACATTAGGTCTAATTTCAGAACTATCTAAAATTTCACCTTCCAAATCATGAGTTTCTGTCAACATTCCCCATTTTATTATAAATTTATATTCCTTCTTACATGAATCTAAGAAAGGAATTGTTTTTGTGGCACTGCCAAAGGCTATCGGTAGCACCCCCGACGCCAGTGGGTCAAGCGTCCCTGAAAAACCAACCTTTTTAAGGTTGAATGTTCTTTTTATTATATTTAAAGCATTATTTGAGCTAATTCCTGATGGCTTATTTAATGAAACCCAACCCCCGGAATAAATGTTTTCCTCATTGGTATTGCTCATCTATTTATTAATATCTTTAAAAACTTTTTCAGAGGTGAAGATTTTTTCAATCTTTTCTATATCCTTAATGGAATCATCATAATGAAACGAAATTTCTGGAACAAATTTTAACTTTATCCTTTCAGCAATTTTTTTTCTTATTCTTTTTTTGGCCGAATTAAATCCCTCAATAAAGTCCCTAATATTAGTATTGTTCATTGGAATAAATAAAAACTTTGCATTCTTCAAATCGGGTGAAACATCTACAAAAGTTATTGTAATGGGATTGTTATCCAATACTCTATCTTGAGTCTCGCCTCTTTGAAGTATTTCATTGATAGCAGAACGCAATAACTCTTGAACCCTCATCTGCCTTTGAGAAATAATTCCTTTATTTAGAAGATTTTTATTGCTCATATTTTTTTTGAAATTTCTAAATTGTTTTTCGAATTTCGATTACCTCATAACATTCAATCTTATCTCCAGATTTTATATCTTGATTGTTGTCGAAAGCAATCCCGCATTCCTGTCCGGACACAACTTCTTTGGCGTCATCCTTAAATCTTTTAAGTTCTGCAATTAATCCTTCGTAAATTACTATCCCATCTCTAATTAAGCGACCCTGACTTTCTCTTTTGACTGTACCATCTAATACTTTGCACCCAGCAATATTTCCTACTTTTGAAACTTTGAATACTTCTAAGACTTCAGCATTGGCAATAATATTTTCTTTTAAGTCTGGATCTAGTTTTCCTTCGAGCAAATTTTTTATTTCGCCCAATAAATCATAAATAATAGAGTGATAAACTATTGGAATATTGCATTTTTCTGCTAACCCTTTCGCCTTAACATTAGCTCTAACATTGAAGCCTAAAATCATAGCCTCGGATGCTTCAGCAAGTGTCACATCGCTTTGCGAGATTTCTCCAACTCCAGAATGTATTACACGACAAGATACTTCTTCGTTTCCTAACTTTAATAATCCTTCTCGTATGGCCTCTGAAGAACCGTGTACATCCGCTTTCACAATAACCGGTATCTCTTTTTTTATATCGCCTTCTATTTTGGAAAGCATCTGTTCAAGGTTTGCATGGGGTATTTGTGGTTTAGATTTTTTATTTTGCCTGAGTCTATAGTCAGAAATCTCTCGAGCTCTAGCTTCACTTTCAACCACCTGTAAGGTGTCACCTGCTTTAGGGGTATCATTTAATCCTAATACCTCAATAGGTTCACCGGGTTGACAATCCTTGACTTCACTCCCCTTATCATTAATTAACGAACGAACTTTTCCCCAATTCTCTCCTACTACAAGTATGTCTCCTTTTTTTAACTTACCTTTCTGAATAATAACCGTAACCAAAGGTCCTCTTCCTTTATCAAGCTTTGACTCAATAACAAAACCTTCTGCAGGTATTTCAGCATTAGCTTTAAGATCCAGTATTTCAGCTTGTAGTATGATTGAGTCGATCAAATCAGGAATGCCTACTTTGGTTTCTGCAGACAATTCAACACACTGTATTTCTCCACCTAATTCCTCGACTAATATTTCATGTCCTATTAAATCATTTTTAGTTTTTGTTGGATTTGATTCTTTTTTATCAACTTTATTTATTGCTACTATTATAGGAACATTAGCCTCTTTAGCATGATTAATAGCCTCTACAGTTTGAGGCATTACACTATCATCAGCTGCAACTACTAAAATAACAATATCGGTAACTTTTGCACCTCTTGCTCGCATAGCTGTAAAAGCAGCGTGGCCAGGCGTATCAATAAATGTAATCTTATTCCCTCCTTTTACTTCTACCTGATATGCGCCAATGTGTTGTGTGATTCCTCCGGCTTCTCCTGATACGTTATTTGTGTCCCTTATAGCATCCAAAAGAGAAGTTTTTCCGTGATCTACGTGACCCATAACAGTAACTACAGGAGGTCTGATTGTTTTATTTCCGTCATTATCGTCTTCTGAAGATAATTCCACCTCTACATCCGACTCTGAAACTCTTGTTACATTATGACCAAATTCTTCTGCAATTAATTGGGCAGTATCTGAGTCTAAAGTATCATTGATCTTAACCATTACTCCTTGTTGCATAAGGGATTTGATTACATCAACACTTCTTTCAGCCATTCTATTGGACAGTTCTTGAACCGATATGACTTCAGGAATGGTAACATTCCTAACTAGCTTCTCTTTTGGGGTATCGGGTTGAACTAGTTTTTTCTTAGCCTTTTCCTGTCTTCTTCTTAACGATGCAAGTGATCTTTGTCGTTCTTCCTCATTTAAAGCTTGTGACATGGTAAGCTTTCCTGATCTTCTTTTTTGTCCGTCTTTCCTAAACTTAGTGGAGGTTGCTGTATCTTCCTTTTTGGAATCTTTCTTTTTCGCAGTCGAAGGGGTGTCACTTTCAGTCCTCTTACTAGAGAAAGTTTTCTTCTTTTGGTCTCTATCAAATTCACTTTTCTTCTCAAGATCAACTTCAGGTTCAGATATTTTTTTCTTTTCTTTTCCGGTCTTCTTTTTTTCAGCAACGCTCATGAATTTACTTTTAATTAGGTCTTCTTCTTCCTTACGATTTGCTGCATCAGCTAAGGCTTTTTCTCTTGCTAATCTTTCTTTGTCTGTAAGATTATTGGCATCTTTTTTAAAGGCATCATTTGAAAATACCTCATCTTGAATAGATTTAGATTTTGTCAGACTTGTTCTTGTTTTAATATTGGGAGTTTTTGGTTTCCTGGTTTGCGAAATTTTTCCTCTTTTAGATTCAACAATAACTCTAGAAACTCTTGAGCTACTTCTTCCTCTTGCTCCCTGGCCAGGGCCAGAAATTACTCCCGATTTTAATGTGAGAGTCCTTTCCTTTTTATCTTTTTTTTCCTTTTCAGTCATTCTTCGAATCTCTTGTTTAAAAAATTTAATACCTATTAATTAATTTCTTCATTATCGCTAATTTTGTTTTCATCAACATCGTCTTTTTCTTCTTCTAGGTCTTCGTCTTGAGTTGGAAAAACTTCTTCTTCGCTTACAATTCCTAATTTAATCCTTGCTTGCATTATTAATGTGTTTATCTCTTCATGTTGAAGGTCGAAAGACTCCAATATTCCTGTTTGATGAACTTTCTTGCCTTCAATATTTTCATACCAACCAATTAGATCATCCGTGGCACAATAAGCAAAATCTTCTAGAGTTTTGATATCATTTTCTCCTAATTTAACAATCATTTTTAGATTAAGATCTTCTAATTCAAGCAAATCATCGGTTACACCCAAATCTTTTCTCTTTTCTTCTAAAATTATATTTTCTTTTTCCAGAAAATCGTTGGCTCTTGCTTGAATTTCCTGAGCTGTCTCTTCATCAAAACCTGCAATGTTAGTTATTTCTTCTATTTCAACAAAAGCAAGTTCTTCAATATCCGAAAAACCCTCAGTTACAAGTAATTGTGAAAGTAATTCATCAACATCCAATGATTCCATAAATAATGTCGTTCTTTCTTGAAATTCTTTTTGCCTCCTTTCAGATTCTTGATCTTCGGTTAGGATATCGATATCCCATCCTGAAAGTTCCGACGCTAGCCTAACATTTTGACCTCTTCTACCTATGGCAAGTGATAATTGGTCCTCCGGAACAACCACTTCTAATCTTTGATCCTCATCATAAAGTACTACCTTCATGACTTCTGAAGGTTGTAAAGCCTTAACCACAAAGTCTGCAATATCATTTGTCCAAGACAAAATATCTATTTTTTCACCTTGTAGCTCATTAACAACTGCTTGCACCCTACTACCGCGCATTCCCACGCAGGCCCCTACAGGGTCGATGCTGCTGTCTGTTGATTGAACTGCAATTTTTGCTCTACTACCTGGATCTCTAGCAACTCCAACAATTTCAATAATACCATCATAAATTTCGGGAACCTCCTGAGCAAAAAGATTTGCCATAAAATCTGAGTGAGTACGAGAAAGAAATATCTGAGGTCCTCTCATTTCTCTCCTTACATCGAAAATGTAAGCTCTCACTCTATCACCAGGTCTATATATCTCTCTTGGTAATAAATCATCTTTTCTAATTATTGCTTCTGCTCTTCCTAAATCCACAACTATTGAACCATATTCTACTCTCTTAACCACACCACTTATAATTTCACCAACTCTATCTTTAAATTCTTCATAATGCCTTTCCCTTTCAGCATCTCTAACTTTTTGTACTATAACTTGTTTAGCGCTTTGAGCGGCCACTCTTCCAAAATCTATAGGTGGTAGCTCTTCTGTAATTTCTGGACCTCCTATCTCTGCATCTGGATGCTTAATTTTTGCTTCTTCTAAACTTATTTCCCTAAAGTTATCTGTTACTTCTTCAACTACCTCAAGTAATCTCATAAGCTTGATTGAACCAGTTTCTTCATCTATTTCGACCTTAATTCTATTTTCAGAGCCATATTTAGAAGCTGCAGCTCTTTGTATTGCTTCCTCCATTGCCGAAATTACTATTTTCTTATCTATAGATTTTTCTTTTGCTACTGCATCCGCTATTTGGAGCAGTTCTAGTCTATTTGCGCTTATCCCAGTTGGTGACATTTCAATTCCTTCTTAGTAATTAACTTTGAATCCTTCTAACTGTGGGTATTTCTTTATTAATCCACCTTATCTTAACTTCCTTAATTTGATTAGGCTTAAGATAGAAAGTATCAAAAACTTTAGTATCTTTATTTAAAACCTCAATCTTTACACCTTTTTCTGAATATCCTTTTAACATAGCATCGAACTTTACTGGTAAAACATTCTGACTAGCTGCATGAACGCTTATACGATTTTCAGACCATGTCTCAAAATCTTGCTCCCTTGTTAAAGGCCTCTCAATGCCAGGAGAAGAAATTTCTAACGCATAATTTTCAAATTCCGATTCATTATTATCAAAGTAAAATTTCAATATTTTACTCAGTTTTTCACAATCTTTAATAGACATAGTAAAATCTTGTTTCTCAGCCAAGATTTGAATATTTTTTTTCTTCCCTCCTCTAATCTTGATTCGCACAAGATCATATTGAATATCCTCAAAAATACCTTGGAGCTTTGTAAAGGTATTATTTGCAATGTCGGGTGCTATCAAATGATTGAAGCTTTCAGACATATCATTTTCTTCCTTAAAAAATAAAAAAAGCGGGAGACCCTGCGGCGCCCACTTCGCATTAAATTAAATCCGAAATTTAGGCAACTATCGCAAATTAATTATTAAAAGGCAAGTACAGAAAAAAAGTGAAGTATTGATAGTTATTGAAAAACTTTCTCAAATATAAAGTAGTAAGTTCTAACTCCCAATACTTCACTTTTTTTCTGATATTTTGAACCAGAATATTTGGAATCAGTTATTTTCAAGTCATTAGGTTTTTTTGCAAGATATTTAAAAGCTTCATTTGCAAGAATATGTTTTGACCCCCATACAGCATAGCTGGAATTATCCGTAAAAAAAAGGAACCTTCCTCTAAATTTTAATATTCTTGAAAGCTCTATAATAGTACTCTTTTGTATGAATCTTCTTTTCCAGTGCTTCTTTTTTGGCCAAGGATCAGGGTACATAAGCCATATTTCATCAAAAAAATTTGAATCAATATTTTTTATAAATAACGTTGCATTACCATAATACAATCTTACATTTTCTAAGTTTTCAGACTCTATATTACTTAGTAGTTGAGCAATACCTTTTTTATAATACTCTATCCCTATGTATAAGTTATCAGAAAATTGCTTAGCGTTTTTTAGGATTATTTCTCCTGAACCAAATCCAATTTCTAATATATTTTTCTGATCTGGAGTTTTCTTCCACGAAATTTTCTTGAAACTATCAAATTTCATTTCTTCAGAATACCTGTTGAACAGTTCTTTCTGTTTTTTTGTCAGGCTTCGTTCTCTTGCTGAAAAAGGATTTATTCTTTCAAAATTCCTAAAGTAACTCATTTTTAAGTGTCTTAACTAAATCAATTTTTTCCCAACTAAAAGTTCCATCATCACCTGGATCTCTTCCAAAATGACCGTAAGCAGACGTTTTTGAATAAATGGGTTTATTCAGATTCAAATAATTCATTATACCTCTTGGGGTAAGGTCAATATTTTCTCTGATAAAGTCAGAAATTACATTTTCATCCACGATAGATGTGTTATCGGTTTTCACATATATAGAAAGTGGTTCTGATATTCCTATTGCGTAAGAAAGCTGAATTGTACACTCTCCAGAAATCCCAGCCGCTACAATATTCTTTGCCAAATACCTTGCAATATATGCAGCCGACCTGTCTACTTTTGTTGGATCTTTACCAGAAAAAGCACCTCCTCCATGAGGTGCTGCACCACCATATGTATCAACTATAATCTTGCGCCCTGTTAAACCCGTATCTCCAGCTGGCCCACCTATAACAAAATTTCCAGTAGGATTTATTAGTAACTTAGTTTTGTCAGTAAACCAGCCATATGGTAATACATCTCCTATTATACCTTGAAGGATACCTTTAAGATAATTTCTTGTAACTCCCTCCACATGTTGTGTCGAAATCACAATTGAATCAACAAACTTCGGGACACCAGCCTCGTAATAGAGTGTTATTTGGGATTTCGAGTCCGGTAAGATTCCCTCTACCTGTCCGCTATGTCTCTTTTTAGCTAGCACTTCGAGAATCTTATGAGAATACAAAATTGGTGCTGGCATTAATTCTGGGGTTTCGTTACAAGCATATCCAAACATTATCCCTTGGTCGCCAGCTCCCTCAGACTTATTATCATCCTTACTATCTACACCCATAGCAATATCTGGGGACTGGTCGTGTATATAAATCTTAATTTCAACATCTTCCCAGTTAAAACCTTCTAAATTGTAACCAATATCTTTGACTGTCTTCCTGGCAATTTCTTCAATTTCATTAGTTTTTATTTTTCCTGATGATTTAACTTCACCAGCTATTATTATTAAGTTTGTTGTTGCCATAGTTTCAATAGCAACCCTAGAGTTCGGGTCTCTAGTTAAGTATTCATCTAAAATACTATCAGATATCTTATCGCAAACTTTATCGGGATGTCCTTCGGAAACCGATTCTGATGTAAAATAATAATTTTCTTTATTCATGCTTTGGATGACTCTCTTCTAAAATTTACTAAAAGAAAAAAAAAATACAACATTATTACAACAAATAATGAAAAATCTCCAATTTTTGAATATAAAGTTGGAGTGATCTTCATAGGCAAACTCGATCTTAAATATCCTTTATCTTTAATATTAAGCTTATCTATTATCCTACCAAAGGGATCAATTATAGCAGATATTCCGGTATTTGCTGAACGTAAGACAGGTAATCCTTGTTCAATAGCTCTAAATCTTGAAGAAGTAAAATGCTGATAAGGTCCAGGACCATCATCAAACCAAGCATCATTAGTTAAATTAATTATAAGATCTATTTTTTCATTCTTCTCTCTTATTTGGTTTGGAAAAATTATTTCATAACATATCAGAATTCTTGCCACTCCCAACGGTGTTGGCATTGGTTCCCGATTATCACCTTTCTCAAAACCTAAATCATCAACTAAAACTTTTAAGATTTTTAATCTCTTCAAAAATTTACTAAGAGGTAAATATTCTCCAAAAGGGACTAGGTGATTTTTGTCATAGAATGAGGAAACATTAGAATCTTCATTAATTAATAAAGCTGAATTTCTTGGATTTCCGTTTTGTGTGAGACGAACATTTCCAGTTAATATTGATGTTCCTAACGGTAAAGCCGAAATAATCGAATCTATTAGAATTTTATTTTCATCTAGAAGAATAGGTAGGGCGCTCTCTGGCCATATAATTAAATCAACTTGTCCGTTATTAGATAAATCAATATAACTTTGGAGAATATTAGGGAAGTTATTACCATATCCTTTTTCTTCCTGTGGAATATTGGGTTGAATTATAAGAAACGTCTTTTCGTTTAACTCCACTTTATTCATAAGTCTTAAATGCCCGAAAAAAAACATGGATGGCAAAATAAGAAGGATTACCAAACCAGATAATCGATTCGTACGACTCAATAAAAGCAGAAATGAAAAGGAAGCTAATATTAATAAAAAACTTGTAACGTGTGGTCCAAATAAGGAATTTGTTTGCATTAATTCCTCGTTAAAACCCAAAGCATAAGAAAACAAATTCCATGGAAAACCCGTTAATAAATAGCTCCTAAGATATTCTCCTAAAGCAAGAGCTAGAGCTAGAGATAAACAATTTGTGATTCTTTTTCCCCAAAATATTGCTGGAAAAATAAATCCGAAAATAGAAAGAATAGTCATTAACAAAGGAAGTCCGAGAAATGTTAAATTTTGAAAATCATCAAAACCTACTCGATATTCAAATGCTGAAGAAATCCAACTAAAGCCAAAGAGAAAATAAGAATATAGAAATAAACCTCCATAATAAGACAATTTAAGAAATCTCTTCACAAAGCTATCTTGAGAAATTTCTTTTTCCAATAAAATTAATAAAATAGGAAAAATAAAGAAAAGAGATAAAAAGATGTTCCACGGTGGTTGTGAATAAGATAGAAAGGCCCCCAAAAAGAAGGCAACTATAGTTTTAACAAACATTCACCTAAATTTGGGGTTCGTTGAGATTTTCTTGAGGTTTTTCATGGGCCTTAATTCTTAATCTAACCTTCTTTATTTTTCTTGCATCAGCATCCCTAATTTCAATTTCGAAACCTAAGGGATGAAAGACAAGCTCACCTCTTTGAGGAACCCTACCTGCTAATATAAAAACAAGGCCGCCAATTGTGCTTATTTCTTCATCTATTTCATCAGAATATAATGAGAATCCTATAATATCACTTATCTCCTCAATATTTGTCCTGGCACTAACATCTATATGACTTTCTGCAATTATAATTCTGTCGGGATCCTCCTCATAAAGTTCATCATCAATCTCTCCAACTATTTCTTCAATTAAATCTTCAATTGTAATTAACCCATCAGTTCCTCCATATTCGTCAATAACCAATGCCATATGGATTCTTGAGGATTGCATCCTCACTAATAAGTCACGAGATTTCATTGACGGGGGAACAAATATAACTTCTCTTAAGAATGACTCTATCTTTGTTTCTGCGAATGTATCTTTTGATATCACTCCTATTAAATCTTTTATGTGTATCATTCCAACAGGGTTATCAAGAGTATCTTTATAAATTGGTAACCTTGAATGATTGCACTCAGAAAAAAGCTTAAGTATTTGTGCAACTGTTGCTCTTAGTTCAATAGAGACAATATCTGCCCTCGGAACCATACAATCTTCAACTCTTGATGAATCAAAACCAATGACATTATCAAGCATGCTTTTTGCTTCTGGAGTAAATTCTCTTTCATCATTATAAAAATTGCTCAAGACCTTACTAATTGTAGGGGCTTTTTCTTCCCTAAAAAGATCTTTAAGTCTTTTACTAAAAAAAATTTTTTCAAAAAACAATTTCATTATCATAAAGACTTTATTAATTATAAATATGGATTAGGAAACCCCAACCTCTTCAAGATCATAATTTCTCTATTTTCCATAATCTCCGCATCTACTTTTTCTTGATGCTCATATCCTTTTAAATGTAATAATCCGTGTACTATCATATGCGCAATACATGCCTCCAAATCTTTTTTTTTCTCTTTAGATTCTTTCAGCAAAGTGTCTTTAGAAATAACAATATCACCCAGCATCTTATTTCCAAGATTGTTAATTTTATTATTCATTGGAAAAGATAAAACATTTGTTGTTTTGTTCACATTTCTATACTTCTTGTTTAATTTCCTTATTTCATAATCATTTGTCAAGAGAACACTGATTTCTTCATTATCCTGATTTTCTAGATTATCAAGGGCTCCTATCAAAATGTTTTTGACTAGGAGTGATTCTTCCTTCGACCAGTCATCTGTGAGAGAGATATCAATCATTTCTATTACCTTTGGCAAAATTAGTTTTTCGAAATTTTCGAATAAGCCCGTACAATCTTATCTACAAGCTTGTGTCTTACTATATCCTTAGAATTGAAATTTAATCTTCCAATTTCGTTGTTCTTTGGAAGTATCTCTAAAGCCTCCTTTAAGCCCGAACTCTGACCTCTTGGCAAATCAATTTGAGTAATATCTCCTAAAACAACCATCTTTGAGTTACGTCCCAGCCGAGTAAGAAACATTTTCATTTGCATATTTGAAGTATTTTGCGCTTCATCTAAGATTATGAAGGCATTTTCTAATGTTCGACCTCTCATAAATGCGAGGGGTGCTATTTCTATAATATTATTTTCTAACAGTCTTTCCAAGGTTTTCTTTGGCATTAAGTCCTCAAGAGCGTCGTAAAGCGGCCTTAAATAGGGGTCTATTTTTTCTTTTAGGTCACCGGGTAAGAATCCCAATCTTTCACCAGCCTCCACGGCGGGGCGCGAAAGTATAACTCTAGAAATGTTTTTTTCCAACAACGCTTGAACTGCCGTAGCTACAGCCAGATAAGTTTTTCCAGTTCCTGCAGGACCTATTCCAAATACTAAATCTTTAGATTGAATAAGCTTAACAAATTTATCTTGATTTTTTGATCTAGCATAAATTTTTTTATTTTGTGTTTTGATTAAAATGTTATCTTTTTTTGGATAGCTATCCTTTCCTGGAATAATTATATCAATGTTTTTGAAATCTGGTTTTTCTCCATTTTTTAATTTATTGTATAACATCATTATGGTATCTCCAGCTGAGAGGCACAAATCATGATGACCTTTTATTTCAAGAATATTACCCCTATATGAAATCTCGACATCAAAAATACCTTCAATTTTTGATAAATTTTCATCCTGGTTACCATAAAGTTCTGTTAAAAATTTATTATCCCCCAACTCAATGGTGTGATTAGTTTTTTCTTTTCTAATATTTAAATTTTTCTTGTTCATTGCAATATTAGACGATGGTACCAAATAAACTATTCTCTCTTATCTTAAGAATATCAACATTTAATAACTCGCCAATTAAAGAATTGTGTCCTTCCATATGGACTGATTGTAAATATGGTGAACGACCTGAAATTTGATTTTCTTCAAACCCTTGTTTTTCAACCAGTATTTCTAAGGTTCTTCCTAAAAAAGATTCGTTAAAAGTTTTCATACTTGAGGTTATCAGTTCTTGCAACTTAAATAGTCTCTCTTTTTTTGTTTCTTCATCTATTTGTAAATCCATACTTGCTGCCGGAGTTCCGGGACGAGTAGAATATTTAAAACTGTAAGCGTGGGCATACCTGACTTTTTTTATAATATCCATTGTATCGTTAAAATCATCTTCAGTTTCTCCTGGAAACCCAACTATAAAGTCTCCTGAGATAGCGGTGTCGGGCCTTATATCTCTAATCTTTTCAATTATTTCTATGTATTGCTGTTTACTATATCCTCTATTCATAGCCTTCAATATCTTATTAGAACCTGATTGTATGGGTAAATGAAGATAAGGCTGTAATTTGGGGATATTAAAAAAACATCTAATTAACTTATTATTCATATCTTTCGGGTGACTGGTGGTGAATCTCAGGCGATCAATATTTAATTCTGATAATCTTTTGATTAATTCTGAAAAATCCCACCTATTTCCACTTAACCCTTCTCCATTCCAAGCGTTGACGTTTTGACCCAACAAAATAATTTCTTTTGCTCCATTATTAATTAACTCCTTAGCTTCAGAAATAATTTGTACCGCCGGTCTAGAGCTCTCTACTCCCCTAGTATAAGGAACCACACAAAAAGTGCAGAATTTATCACAACCTTCCTGTACAGATAGAAAAGCACTGACTGCTTCTTTTTTATTAGCTCTTTCTGGCAAAGAAAGAAATTTATCTCTTGCTGGAAATTCAATATTCACAAGGGCTTTGTTTTTTCCTTTTTTTCTATATGTAATTTCTTGAATCATTTCAGGTAATTGATGATAAGTTAAAGGTCCAAATACCAGATCAACTGACGGTGCTCGTCTAACTAATTCTTCACCCTCAGCCTGAGCTACACAACCAGCAACAGCAATCTTTGTATTCTTCTTTGGATTGTTGAATCCTTTTTTCAGTCTACCCAATTCTGAATAAATTTTTTCTGTAGCTTTTTCTCTAATATGACATGTATTAAGGATAATTAATTCTGCATCATTGGGATCGTCTACTCTTTTGTAATTTAACGGACTTAATAATTCATGCATACGATCGCCATCATAAACATTCATCTGGCATCCATAGTTTTTTATATAAAGTCCTTTATGGGTTTTTTCTTTTAATTGCATGAAATTAATTATTATTACTGTTTCTTTGGCTTAGCATAAAGTTCTAATCTATGATCAACTAAGTCAAAACCTAGTTCATCCGCTATTTTTCTTTGAATAATCTCAATTTCATCATTTGTAAATTCAATTATTGATCCATCCTCTATATTTATTAAGTGATCGTGATGATCGCATTCTTCTAAGTTTTCATAGCGCGACCTTCCGTCACGAAACTCGTGTCGGATAAGAATACCGGCTTCCTCAAAAAGACGTACAGTACGATAAACTGTTGCTACAGAAATATTATTATCTATTTCTACGGCCCTCTTATAAAGTTCTTCTACATCGGGATGATCTATGGAATCATCGAGAGCTTTGGCAATAACTTTGCGTTGCTCTGTTAATCTCATTCCTTTGCTTTCACATAATTGTTCAATGTTCATTTAAACAAGACCTATAAATTCTTCTTCTTTTATATAAGCATCAAATATAAGCTTTTGACAATACTAACGCATCTTCTTGANTATTTTTTCTTTTATAATATTTATCTATTTTACGTATGGAGGTAAATCCTTGACTATAATATANGGAAATTGCCNCTTCATTATTTNTATTAACTTCAAGGAANCATTTTCTTACNGAATTTTTTACAAAATTCTTTTCCAANTCTTCTATTANTTTTGAACCATNNCCTNTTCTTCTATGTTTATCGCATACTCCCATAGATAGTATTTCTGAGTGATCTCCTAATATCCTTGCCANAATAAAACCNATGCTATAGCCATCTAAAAATANAATTTTTCCATACCCTCCTNCTNNNNCNATGAGATGATCTATTTCTTTCTTGCNCCAAATTTTCTCTCCAATTNTTGTTTGCAAAAACTTTACTTCGCGTGAGTTTTTTTTATTAACATTCCTCAGGATTATCTTTTTTTTACCATATACCATTTCGGATCAGCCTCAACTGCAGACGGGGGGCTAAAATAATTAGCTTGGAGTTTTTTTACTGGTTTTAGAGTTTTGTTTCGTATCTTCGTTGCAATAGCCAAACATTTATCAGATAAATTATTAGCTACAATAGCCTCTTTTCCTATTATTTCATCCAAGGACGGAACAGGCTTTAACTTCACGATGGTAAACTTTTCCGACATGTATCTATTAATAACATCCTTTAAAGCAAGCTTTTCAATTTCTGATTTATTTTTTCCTGTCTTACTATTGAAAACCTGAACAAAAAAATCTTCACCTCGTGACGGGATAATTGGCAACAAGAATTCTGTCTTTATATCCTTATTAACTAAGTCAGAAACAAGAAATTCTAGAGCAGATGTGCTGTATAAAGGTATAGATAAACCCTTAGTTAAACCTTGAGCAAATGCAAGTCCAACCCTAATGCTTGTAAAATTTCCAGGGCCATTTGTTACATAAATTGCCTTGAGATTAATTGGACTAATATCAGCTTCTTCTAGGTTTTTTTTGGTTATATCTGCTATAACTTCAGATTGTTTTTTATTCGTCTTATTGGAATTTAAAAAAACCTTATTATTATCTAGAACTACAATTGAAAAACTACTTTCAAAAGTAGTTTCTAAAAAAAGAATCGCCATATCTATTTATAAAATAGCACAAATTTCATCAAACTCAAATCTGGGCGATCTTTCTAATAATTTGCTATGATCACCATAACCTATGTTACATATAAAATTTGACTTGAATCCGCTAGTAGAAAAAAATTCTTTATCAAGTTCCATATTATCAAAACCAGACATTGGACCACAGTCGAGCCCAAGAGTTCGGGCTGCAATTATGAAATATGCTCCTTGAAGCGAGCTGTTTCTAAAGGCGGTTTGTTCGGCTAAATCATTTGACCAGGAAAACCAATCTTTTGCTTCTGGGTTGTGAGGAAACAATTTGGGTAAATGTTCGTAAAAACTTATATCGTAAGCAACAATAACTGTTACAGGCGCAGTGGAAGTTTTTTCTCTATTAGTTTCTATTAAATAGGGTAACAATCTATTTTTAGCGTCTTGACTTTTAATAAAAATAAGACGAGATGGGGAGCAGTTTGCGCTTGTTGGGCCCCACTTCATCAAATCATACAATTTGTGCAAAATTTTATCAGAAACATCTCTGTCAAGCCATTCATTGTGTGACCTTGCATTCGTAAATATTAATTCTTCAAAATTCTTACTGCTTTTATCTGTCATAGATATCTTTTAAATAGGAACCACTCCCTTAACTTCAGGAACATAATGCTTCAAAAGATTCTCTATACCATTCTTTAATGTAATTTCTGATGAAGGACATCCGTCACAAGAACCGCGCATGTTTAAATATACAATACCGTCTTTATAACTTTCAAAAATTATATCCCCCCCGTCTTGTGCAACTGCTGGGCGGACTTTAGTTTCAATAATGTCATTTATCTTTAAAGAAATTTCATCTTTATTATCCTCCCTACTGTCGTTTGAATCATCAAAACCATCGTCAATAAATATGGGTTCACCTGAAACAAAGAAGTTCATAATGTTTGCTAAGATCTCGGTTTTCGAATTTTCCCATTTGGCATCTTTTAAAGTGACTGTGAGAAAATCAGAGCCAAGATACACCCCAACGACATTATCTAGGTTAAATAACTGTTGGGCCAATGGTGATTTTTGTAGATCCTCTTTGTCCTTAAAATACATTGTCGGCCTTTCACCCATAACTTCTTCACCAGGTATAAATTTTAGAGTCTCTGGGTTTGGAGTTTTCTCAGTTTGTATAAACATTTTCTTCTCCTAGTTAACTTACGCGTCTATTCCTGCTAATCTATCTATTTTATCAAACCCTAGTTCTTCAGGTATTACCACAACAGGAATAGAATATCCAGAAGATGATATCGCTTCTACCAATTCTCCAGGGCTTTGTCCTATTTTGTTGGCGGCTAAGAAAAGGTATGAAATTTCGTTATTTTCTGTAATTGTTTTTTTACAACTTCTAATTTAGTGCCATGCTTTACATCAATTCTGAGTTCTACTGAAGAAAATGATTTAATTTTATTTCGAAATTTATCCAATTCTTGTAATGCTTCATCTTCAGCTTCTTGGTTAATCTTTTCATCCACTCCAAGCCAGTTAGTAAATCCAGGATTATCAATAACCGCCAAAATAATTAACTCTGTTTTGGCCATTTCAGCTCTTCTTACCGCATATCTAAGTGCCGCTTCACTTTCTTTAGTTCCATCTATGACAGCCAAAAATTTACCAGGCATTTTATCCTCTTAAGAGATAATATTCTACCAAAGGCCAATAATCTCTCTAACTTCCTTAATTACTTTTAAAGCTCTTTCTTCAGCTTTAGCACGGCCTTCATTCAGTACTTTTTCAATAAAAATTTTGTCCTTCTTGAGTCTGATTAATTCGTCTCTAATTGGACTTAATTCTCTAATCATTACATCTGAAAGATCTGATTTAAATTCTGAAAATTGTTTCCCTGAATATTTTACGATTATTTCTTCTTTTTTTATACCACTTAAAGACGAAAAAATATTGATAAGATTGGCAGCTTCAGGTCTTTGCCTAAGGTCTTCTTGACTATTAGGTAAAGGTAAGGGATCTGTTTTCGCCTTAGATATTTTTTTTCGTATTAAATCATTATCATCAAGTAAATTAATTCTGGACATTGATGAATTATCAGATTTTGACATTTTTTTAGTTCCATCCCTTAAAGACATAACCCTTGATGCAACAGGAAGAATCAAAGGTTTAGGAATGGGAAAGAATTTATCTCCTCCATGAGCAGAAAAATCATTGTTAAATTTCTTCGCTATATCCCTAGTTATCTCTAGATGTTGCTTTTGATCATCTCCGACTGGAACATATCCGGCTTTATATAACAAAATATCAGAAGCCATCAAATTGGGATAAACATACAAACCTGCAGATGCATTTTCCCTATTTTTACCAGATTTTTCTTTAAATTGTGTCATTCTATTCAACCATCCCATCCTTGATACACAATTAAATATCCACGCCAACTCCGAGTGGGCCGAAACAGTAGATTGAACAAAAATAGTAACTTTATTAGGATCTAATCCAGAAGCTAAGTATGCTGCTGCCACTTCAACAATATTGTTTTTAAGAGTCCTAGGGTCTTGCCAAACAGTTATGGCATGTAGATCTACAATACAGTAAATACATTCATAGTTATCCTGTAGATCAACAAAATTTTTAATGGCTCCAAGATAATTTCCTATATGAAGGGAGCCGGTCGGTTGTACTCCCGAAAAAACCGTTTTATTTTCTGAAGATTGCAACTGTAAGTTCTCCAAATTAAAAGCCTAGTCTAGTTATATCACTTTTTTTATAAACACCCATAAGAAACAAACCGGCAAAATAAACGCATAGACCTATAATTATTAATAAAATTAAAGCAATTATTGGGCCTAAAATGTAAATTCTATCTATAGTAAATATTAAAATAAAAGACATTAAGATTGTCGATGTTATTATCTTGATAATATTTATTGAAAATTCTTTTTTAAATATTTTTATAGAAATAAAATGAAGTCTCACAATGAGCATGATTGCATTAAGCCATGCTGAAATGGAAGTTGCATAGGCAATACCTACAACTCCATAATATAAAAACAAGGGAATAGACAGAGATATATTTGTGACTATTGCAACAATATTGTAAATCACAGGAGTACGAGTGTCAGATAAAGAATAAAAGACAGAAGATAAGATTTTTATTAAAACGTACGCAGGCAAACCAATAGAAAATCCAATTAAAGTTTTTGCTACTACTATAGTGTCTTCATTATCGAAGACACCGTATTGAAAAATTGACTCAACAATCAAGGATGGCAGTATAATAAATGATGCCGTCGCAGGTATAATTAACATTAGAGAAAATTTTAGGGCGTCGTTAACAACTATTTCAAATTCTATCATCTGATTTTTTATATTTAGAGAACTTAACATAGGCAAAATTACTGTACCAACAGAAATACCAATCAATGCTAGAGGAAGTTGGTATAGTCTTTCGGCATAATATAAAACAGAAACTGATCCATTGGCAAAAGAAGCTATAAGACTTGAAATGACTATATTAAGTTGAAGAAAAATACCTGAAATTATTTGGGGCCATGCCAATTTAGAAAACTTATTTAACGACGATTTTTCCTTAGGTTTTCTAAGTTTTAACGAGTAGCCATCTTGACCAAGAAAATAAAAAATAACTGCAAAATGAAATACCCCAGACACAGAAACCGCTAAAGACAAAAGATAACCTTTATTGATGAGATCTTCCTGAGGAATAATTAAAGCGAGAATTAGAAAAATATTTAATAAAATAGGTGATACTGAAGTAATAGAATATTTACCCTTAGCGTTTAAAATGACTGACCCTAATGAACTTAAAGAAATAAAAATAATATAAGGTAAGGTTAATCTCGAAAATGTTATTGCAAGGTCTAGTTTAGAAGGATCTTTATTAAAACCACCTGCAAAAAAATAAATAATAAGAGGCATAAAAACTTGCGTAATAATTGTCAGAAGAGTTACTGATATTAAAAGATAATAAAGAATATCTTCGGAAAATTTTATGGAATCTTTCTTACTCTTTTCTCTCTCGCTAAAGAATAGTGGTACAAAAGCGGCGGAAAAGGCTCCCTCTGCAGTTATTCTCCTGAAAATATTTGGAAACCTCAAAGCAATAATAAAAACATCAGCAACAAAACTTATTCCAATAATCCTACTGAGAAGCATATCTCGAATAAGCCCAAATACACGGCTTAATCCTGTAAAAAAACTCACTGTAAATATGGATTTTATTAAACG
>PCCF01000019.1 GCA_002731945.1 Rhodobiaceae bacterium
TTGATTTTTAATTTTTTCGTTTATTTCTCTATCAACACCAAGAGCAAAATCAGAGACGTAAGGATTTGTCATTCGTTCCTGACCGAAGGTAGAAAGCTGACCGTGTCCAGGTATAAAAGTCATTTCATCTCCCAACGGCCATAATTCATTTATAATCGAATGAACTAATTGCTCATGGTTACCTCTCGGTAAATCAGAACGCCCAATAGATCCAAGAAAAATAACATCACCTACGGCCGCAAGATTAGCCTCTTTATGAAAAAATATAATATGACCAGGTGTGTGGCCAGGACAGTGACGAACTCCAAAGGTTTGATCCCCAACTGTAACTTCGTCTCCCCCAACAAGATATCGCGATGTTTCAAATATTTCAGAGCCATTAAGCCCAAATCTTTTTCCTTGCTCTTCAAGACTTTCTATTAAAAATAAGTCTTCTTTGTGTGGTCCTTCAATAGGAACTTGTAATTCTCTAGATAATTGTGCTGCACTTCCTGCATGGTCAAGATGAGCATGTGTGATTAGGATTTTTTCAACCTCAACTTTGTATTCTTCAATAGTCGTTAAAATTTTTTCTGGATCTCCACCTGGATCCACAACTGCGCCAATTGATGAATCGGAACACCAAATTATAGAACAGTTTTGTTGGAAAGGAGTGACAGGAACCACTACTGCATTAATTGGACAATTATCATTATTTTCAAACATAAAATTAAGCAAACACTTCTTCAAGAAAATTGGACATGGTTTTCCAAGATCTTCGATCAGCACTTTCACTAAAAGCCATTCCATCGTCAGGAGAATTAGCTGCTGGGTTAGTAAACGCATGAGCAGTGTTGCCATATGCATGAATCTGCCAATCAGCTTTTGCTGCGGTTAACTCATTTGCCAAAGAATTGACTGATTCATGGGATACCATAGGGTCGTCGTTACCATGTAACGCAAGAACTTTTGCGTTTATGGGTCCATCAGTATTATAAGATGATCCTACCGGAGGAGTGAAAAGTCCATGGAATGAAACTACCCCACCTATATCTGAACCAGTCCTAGCAAGATCTAAGCAACACAGGCCACCGAAACAAAAACCTATTGCTGCAGATCTTGAGTTTTCAACTCCTGCTTTTTCTGTTGCAGCCTTAAGAGCAAGAAGCATTCTTCTTTGCAACATCTCTCTGTCATCTAAAACAACTTGCATAAGTGCTAGGTTTTCTTCTGGGGTACTTCCTGTTTTTGCTTCCCCATACATATCAACCGCAAAACCTGAATAACCAAGATCATTTAGTTTTTGTGCTTTTCCCAATGTGAATTCATCCCGACCTGCATATGATGGGACAACTAATACTACTGGACTTTTTTCATTCTCTGCAAGATAAAATATTCCTTCCAAGCGAGTTTCATTATCGAAGTAATCCACTTTTTCACTCATTCTTTATCTCCTAAATAGAATTTATTCTGGCATAGTTCCTGATACAACTGACATAGCATTATCAACTCGTAACTGTGCTCCATTCATAAATTTTGATTCGTCGGATGCAAGATATAATGCTGCGTATGCAATGTCTATAGGTTCTCCTGTTTTACTGACTGGAGCGTCCTGATTCGGACTTGCACCAAATTTTTCATTCATTTTATCCGGAACACTTGCGACCATAGGAGTAGCAATACCTGATGGGTGTATTGAATTGCATCGTACACCATTCTTTTTTAGTCCACAGTGCACAGCAACAGCTCTAGTGTAAGCCTCAATAGCGCCTTTGGCAGCACAATAGGCGGCAACGTAGGATTCACCTTGAACCGAAGCAATTGAACACATATTGACTATTGAACCTCCTCCGGTTTCGGCCATAACGGGAATGGAATATTTACATCCGAAGAAAGTGCTATCCATATGAACGGCCATTGTTTTCCTATATTCTGCAGTTGTTTGATTTTCGGGATCACCCACCTCGACAATCCCAGCATTATTAACAAGAATATCAAGCTTGCCATGAAGATTAACAGTCTCGGCGATTACTTCTTTCCATCTTTCTTCATCGGTCACATCTTGTTGTAAAAAGGTTGCGCCAATTTCATCAGCGATTTTTTGTCCTTCATCAGACGCTACATCGGTTAAAATAACTTTAGCGCCTTCTTTGGCAAAAAGAGTCGAATCGGCCGCTCCAAGACCCATTGCTCCACCAGTAATAATTGCTACCTTATTATCTAATCTACCCATTTTTTTCCTCCAAATATTTATTAACCATCATATGAAGATGTCTACACCTTACTTCTTGATAATTACCTAATGATTGAGCTCCTTTAGGGCTCGTTTTAAAACCTCGCGTTTGTGCCAAAAGATTATTAGTATCTTGATCATAGACGGCACCTAAAAATCCCGTTCCTGGGACTTCGGTGTAGCTGTCATCCACCTCTAGATGATGAGGCTCTGGTGGCGGTGGATATTCTCCGTCAGGTGGCTTTGGCCTAAGAAATAAAAGATCAAATATTGCACCATCTGTACCATCTGGTCTAAATCGGTAAACCATAGGAAGCTGAAGACCGGGAAAGAAAAAAGCATTAGGAAAAAGGAAATATTCTATGGAATCTATGGTTTCAGTTACAGTGAGATGAGAAAAATCCTGATTATATTCCTTTGCCATTTCCTTTTGTACGATTTCAGCATAAACTTCTCTTGCCGTTCTTCCTTGAGAGACTTTAATTTTCCCGGTTTTATCGCCTAACCGTCTTCCCAGTAATAAATCGAGAATGCCTTGTTCATCAGGTCTATCCTCTTCTTTTATATGGGGGCTTGTATAACCAATTGTGTGAACAAATCTTGTAACGTGATCACCAAAGATATCATAATCTGCGTTGGCATCCCCAGCAGTGTAAACACCTTGAGAGTGTGTTTCCAAGACATGATAAGCCTCTAAAAACGCTTCAGCACAAGCCTTCCAATTGGCAGGAAGTTTTTTTACAACATGTGTTTCAATATATCTGTCCTCGAGTTTCCAATTTTTAAAATGATCAGGGAGAACACCTAAAAAATCTTTCAAAGGTTTTGCGCGTTTATCAAAATTTATAAACACGAATCCACCCCAAGTATCAATCTGAACCTCAGGGAGGTTATATTCTTCCTTGTTCACATGAGGGAAATCCCAGTCGCAAGGTAAAAATTCAAGTTTTCCTTCTATTGACCAAGACCATCCGTGAAAAGGGCATCTTAATTCTTTACAAACTCCGGAGCTGTTTGATGGTTTGAGCTGAGTTCCTCTGTGAAGGCAAGAATTATAATATGCTTTAATCTTGTTATTCTTGAGCCTTACAATCAATGCTGATAAATGTCCAACATCGTACACATAATAATCCCCTTCTTCAGGGATGTGATCCTCGTGACACGCCCATTGCCAAACTTTAGACCACATATGTTTATTTTCTTCTTCAGCAAATTNGTCCGATGTATAATGCTCAAANGAAATATCTTCATCTCCAAGGAATTGATAAGATTCTTCCAAAATTGNATCNGGNGCTCCAGTTGCNTCTCTCATGACCAANTGNTTNGTTGTTGGATGATCAGGGCATCTTGCNTCACCNGGTTTNAGATTTGTTGTATNGCTCATGAATNTATTTTCCTTTTTTATTAAAACCGANAATCGCNATAAAATTAACTAAACCTCAAAATTTCAAAATAGTAAAATGAAAACGTTAATATGAGTTATCTGGATGTTTTACCTCATATANAAAATGATCTTTTTGTCGTTTCACATATCCTGCCGATGGAGTCGCAAAATGTGTTCCAAATACTAGGATATTCTCATCGGCATACTCGCTTAATTTGCTTTTCCTTGTTTTTTTCGCTAATTCCTTATCCCAATCAGCAATTGATTCCCATTCCAGCTTTTCCATTTGACTTGGATGGTGAAGAAAATCTCCTGTAATTGCTGCTTTGTGCCCTTCTGAGTTAATTCTAACGCTAACATGTCCAGGGGTATGTCCAGCTGTAGGTTCAAGAGTTATTCCTTCACATATTTCTTCATCCGTTTCGACAAATTTCACAAGACCTGATTCAATGATAGGTATTATTGAATCATTTATAAATTCAGCAAATAAGGGATTTTCCAGTTGTTTTTCAGTGTGCTCCCATTCCTTTTTTCCAAACAGGTAGTCGGCTTTTTTGAATGTTGGTTCCCATTGATCATTTGTCAAAACTGTGTTCCAGCCTACATGATCGGTGTGCATGTGAGTGCATAAAACCGTGTCAATTTTTTCTGTCGAATATCCGGCTCTCTCCAAGTCTTCCAAAAACTTTGTATGCAACATATTCCACTCTGGAATATGTCGTTCCTTGTCGTTGCCTAAGCAAGTATCCACCATAATGCATTTGTCAGGTGTTTCTAGTATTAGGGCATGGACACTAGCAATTGTATTGCCATCGCTATCGGCGAAATAAGGTTGAAGCCAAGGCATTTTTATAATGTTTTCGGGCGTAGCATCAGGAAGAACAAATAAAGGCCCAACTCCTTCACCTTCAATTATTCTTGTAATTTTGATCCTTCCTATTTGCCACGTACTTATCTTTTTTTTCATAATATATTTTCCTTGCTTATTAAGTGATTAATAACTTTTACCCGTTCATCGTTAGGTAACAAATTAATAAAATTCTTCATATGAACTAAAAAGGTATCTAGAGGAGCTATTTGTGATGCTGTTAATTCTCCTTTCCTTAAAGCTTTTTTGACCCTTTCACTTGTAGAATAAACATATTTAAAACTTCTGTGATGGACTATTTTTTTTATTTCCCTCTCTTTTAAATCTGAAACTATTATCTTAGAGATTTCGTCTTTTTTAACTAATCGATTTACTCTTCTGTTAATTGTATCTCTACTCACATCACTATACATTCCGCCCTTTCTTTGAATATGGTTTATAATTTGGTTTAGAGTTATCCATGGTGTATCTGAATCAGTTCTGGAAAAGATTTTTATTTTTATCATTGTTGTTATTACATCCATACCCTTTGCCGGAGCACCAACTGAATATTGATTATTTAGATTGCGTCCATCTAGACCAAGAGCAATACTCTTAAAAGCTATATAAATGGAAGTTAATTCCTCAGCCATATTACACCGATCTTTAATGGAGATATCCTCCCAGTTTAATCTTCTATTTTTTTTACTATTGATATAACTGTCATAAGTACTGGTTTTATTTGAAATTTTTTTATCCATTAGTAATCCCTATGATTATGATGACAAAAAAGAATGAGTTTATCGGATCATTTTTATTTCAAAAAATCAATTAAACAAATTTATATTGATTCCTGCGTATAGATTTTTGCAGATTCTAAAAATTAAACTTCAGGGTAACGAAAAAATTAAAAATCAAGGGGAAACTCGTTACTTTCATAAAAATGAGCTTCAGTTTCCGTCGGATTAACGGACATAGCTTCAATAAAGTCTACAACATGTTCAGTTTTAAGATGGTTTTTAAGAGATTCTAGATTATCCCAAAGTTCTGTTATTCTAACAAAGCTAGGCTCATACATCTCAATACTAAAAGCATAATCAATGCAGCCCTCTTCTTTACGTGTCTCTGTTTCAAGATTTTTTACTTCTCTTTTCAAAAGTTCAAGATTTTCATCGTTTGTTATCATTTTTGCATTAACTACTATCATATCTATCTCCCTTTATTGTTATTGAAGCATAATGCAAATGAATTACAAGAACTAAATTCTTTACTCTAGTCAAAATAGAAATAAGATGTTTTGGCGTCTTAGTTTGGGGGGAGAGACAATATTTATGCCACAAAGGTTCAATTATATAGATTTTTCAGAAGAAATAACTTCTGATCCGAAACATAAAGCAATTCTATCGACCGATAGATATACCAATACAGAATTTATGCAGTCCGAATGGGATAAAATTTGGACCAAAACTTGGCTTTTTGCAGGTTTGGTATCCGATATTCAAGAAGTTGGTGATTTCTTTGTTTATGATATTGGGCGTGAATCTATAATAGTAACACGCAATGAAGCTAAGAAGATCTCCGCTTTTTATAATGTTTGCCAACATCGTGGAAACAAAATTTTATCTTTAGAATGTGGTTCAGTTAATAAAGTATCTTGTCCTTATCATGGATGGACTTACAAATTGAATGGGAAACTAGAAAAAATTCCAGATGTGGAACTCTTTAATCAAAGGTTTTCTTGTGATGAGAAATCTTTAAAGCCTGTAAGAGTAGAGACGTGGGCAGGGTTAGTATTTATAAATATGACTGAAGAATCTGCATCTCTTGAAACTTTTCTTGGACCTATCATTGATCAATTAAATCCTTACCATTTTGAAAATATGAAGCTTGTTAAACACCAAACGGTTTCTCTTGAAACCAATTGGAAAACTGTAAGAGATAATTTTTTGGAACAATACCACGTCGACTTTATTCATCCTCAACATGCAAGTTTTGTTGATTGTTGTGATGCCAATAACGATATGTGGCCTTTTGGACATACTAGGACAATGGTTCTCAGCCCTGTTATTAACCCACGATATTCAATGCCTGAAGAGCCGCCTGATTTTATGAGTCAATATTTAAATGGACTGGAATTAGATCCCAAAGATTTTATCGGTAAAGTTCCTGAAATTCGTGAAGCAATTCAGAAACAGAAAAGAGTGATAGGCAAAAAATTAGGTTTTGATTATTCTGAATTTACAGACGATCAAGTCTCAGATGTTTTGCAATATGATATCTTTCCAAATATTTTTATGACTATTCATCCAGAAAGGTTATGGATTTTTGGCCCAAAACCGCACCATTCTGATCCTAATAAATGCTCGTTTTCAAAATGGACGCTTCAAATTCCAAAGAACAAAATCCGAGATGATAAAAGAGGGCTTGAATTACTTCCTGGATCTTCGGATTATGCATATCCTAAAGACCGTGCAAAGCATGAAATCTTTTCAAGAGAAGATGTTGTTGAAGGTAGAAACTCTATGACGATCACCATTGATCAAGATATACACTACTTAAATGATATGCAGGCTGGTATGCACTCAAGAGGATTTGAAGCTGCAGTGCTAAATAACGATGAAGAAAGAGTTCAACATTTTCATAACTGGGTAGATAATTGGCTTAGTAAGGACTCTCTGTGGTCAAAAATTAGTAATTTCAAGTAGCCCGTTAAGGATTTCTTAAAATGTCTGAAAAAAGACTTCCAAAAAAAACTTTATTTTTTTATGGCCTTTCAGAGATGCCAATAACAGTAGCCAATGTTCCGCTTGCTGCATATATTCCAAATTATTATGGTGCTGACTTAGGCATTAGTTTGGCCGTTATCGGAGCGGTTTGGATGATAGCCAGAGTGTTTGACGCTATAACAGATCCTCTTATTGGTTATCTTGGAGATAGAACCGATACTCGTTGGGGAAGACGAAGGGTTTGGATGGTCGCTGCTATCCCATTTTTAATGATGGCTGTTTATAAAATATTTTTTCCGCAATTAGGTGCTGATGGTGGTTATTTATTATTTTGGCTAGTTGTTTTTTGGTTGGGTTGGACCATGTTGTTTATTCCGTATTATGCATGGGCCGCAGAATTATCACCTGAATACAATGAAAGAACAACAATTGCAGCCTGGCGTATGTTCATAGGGATGATAGCAAATGTTGCTACCAAAGTCTTACCTGTCTTGGCATTATTATTATTTGCCTATGGAGGAACACGCGAAGTCGTAGAAATGATTGGGTGGTCGCTACTTGTACTAATTCCAATAACTGTAACCTTAACTGTTCTAAATGTTCCAGAAAAGAAAGATTATTCATCTACTAGAATACCTATTGTAAAAGGTCTAAAGATTATGTGGAGTAATGGTCCTTTCAAAAGGCTTGTTTTTGCTTTTTTCTTTAACAGTTTGGGAACGGCTCTTTCTACAGCAGTTGTCCTATTTTATATAAGAGGTGTTACTGGAGAAGAAGAAGCCGGAATTATTTTTCTTCTTTGTTATTATACTGCTAATCTATGCGGCATTCCTTTTTGGGCGTGGTTTTCAAAGAAGATAGGAAAGCACATTGCATGGATGATTGGATTGAGTTTTTATATTGTAATGAGTCCTTTGTATATGTTTTTAGGTCAAGGAGATTTTTATTGGATGCTCCCTATCACATCAACCACAGGTTTTGCCGGGGCAAGTTTTTATGTTATGCCCAATTCCATGAAAGCTGATGTTATTGATCTTGATACGTTAAATTCTGGTGAAGATAGAGCAGCGTTGTTCTTTGCTGTGTGGTCATTTGTTTCAAAAATAGCCTTGTCCATCGGTCCATTTTTAGGATTAAGTCTTCTTGCTTTCACGGGTTTTGACTCGACTCCCGGTGCAATTAACAGCCCAAACCAGATATTGGGACTTAAGATTATATTTTCTTTTGCTTGTCCTGTATTTTTTATAATTACCAATTTGATTGCCTTTGGATATCCCATAACCGAAAAAAGACAGTTAGAGATAAGAAAACAATTGGAAGATAGAAAAGCAGGTAAAGAAACAAGAGCAGAGGTATGACTAAAAATATTTCCAATAAGAAGTTGTTTTTCTATGGGTTGTCGGAAATGCCAATTTCTATTGCTTCTCTTCCTTTGTTGACGTATTTGCCAAGTTATTATGGTCAAGATATAGGAATAAGTTTATCGGCAATTGGTACCATCTGGCTGTTTACACGAATTTTTGACGCTATTACAGATCCGTTAATCGGTTATTGGAGCGATAAAACTAATACACGTTGGGGAAGAAGACGGATCTGGATGATAGCTTCTATGCCGATTTTAGTAATATCTGTGTATAATCTTTTTTTTCCAAACGAAGAAACTGTAACTGCTACGGATTTGTTTATATGGTTAGCCTTGTTCTGGTTGGGGTGGACCATGTTATTAATTCCCTATTACGCATGGGGAGCCGAACTTTCACCCGACTATCATGAAAGATCAACCATAACAGCCTGGCGAAGTTGGTTGGGAATGTTTGGAAATGTTGTAAGCAAATCCGTACCAACATTAGCCTTATTCTTTTTTGCTTATGGAGGTACAAGAGAGGTTACACAAATGATAGGCGTGTTTATGTTGATTTTAATACCGCTTACAATTCTCCTGACAACTACAAATGTTTCTGAAAAGATGGACTACAAACCTACATATATTCCTATTCTAAAGGGAATTAAGGTTATGTGGGCGAATTTACCTTTTAGGCGATTGATTCTCGCTTTCTTTTTGTATTCTATTGCAACAGCTATTTCTGGATCGACTTTTATATTCTTTATCAGAGGAGTTCTGGCAGATGAAAAGGCCGGTATTGCATTACTGCTATCTTATTACTTTGTGAATATGTGCGCCATTCCTGTATGGGTATGGATTGGCAAAAGAATTGAAAAACATACGGCATGGATCTTTGGTATGTTGACCTACGCCATAGTAAATCCTTTTTATCTCCTTTTGGGACCAGGTGATCTCTATTGGATGACCTTAGGTTTAATGATAACAGGTTTTGGTGGAGCAACGAGCTACATATTTCCCAATTCGATGAAGGCTGATGTCATTGATTTGGATAAAACAAGTTCTGGAGAAGATCGGGCAGCTATATACTTTGCTGTGTGGTCGTTCATTATAAAAATCGCTTATTCTTTTGGTCCATGGTTTGCTCTCATGCTTTTGGCTTACTCCAGTTTTGATCCCACTCCAGGAGCTACGAATTCAGAGAGTCAATTATTTGGTCTTAGATTTATTTTTTCTTTAAGTACGACGATATTTATGGGCGCCACTATACTGACGATTTACAATTACCCCTTGACCAAAGCAAAACATGAAGAAATTAGGGAAGAGTTAGAAGCTTTAAACAATTAAATGGAGAAAAAATTATGAGTGATCAACAAAGATTACAACGCAGTATTGATAAATCAGAAATATACGATCTCGCATGCAAATATATGAGAGGACTTGATAGATTAGATATTAAATTACTGAAATCTGTTTTTCATGAAGATGCTTGGTGAGATTCGGAAAGAATTGGAGAATAAAAAAAGAGAGAGAATGGCAAGCGCATGAGTTCAAAAAAAATAAGTCGCAAGAATTTATTTTTCTATGGTTTATCGGAGATGCCTATATCTATTGCCTCTCTACCCTTGTTGACGTATTTACCAAATTATTATGGTCAAGAAATAGGAATAAGTTTATCGGCAATTGCTACAATTTGGCTTTTTACAAGAATTTTTGACGCTATTACTGACCCGTTAATCGGCTATTGGAGTGATAAAACGCATACTCGTTGGGGAAGAAGACGGGTATGGATGGTTGCTTCAATCCCAATACTGGTGATTTCGGTATATAACCTTTTTTTTCCTAATGAAGAAACTGTCACCACTATGCACTTGTTTATTTGGCTAGCCTTGTTCTGGTTGGGGTGGACCATGTTATTAATTCCCTATTACGCATGGGGAGCCGAACTGTCTCCCGACTATCATGAAAGATCAACCATAACAGCATGGCGAAGTTGGTTAGGAGTGCTTGGAAACGTTGTCAGCAAATCCATACCAACATTAGCCTTATTCTTTTTTGCTTATGGTGGTACGAGAGAGGTTACGCACATGATAGGCGTATTCATGTTAATTTTAATTCCGCTTACAATTATCCTTACAACTGTAAATGTTCCGGAAAAAAAGGACTACAAATCTGCATATATTCCTATTACCAAGGGGGCTAAGATTATGTGGGCGAATTTGCCTTTTAGGCGATTGATTCTCGCTTTCTTTTTGTATTCTACTGCAACAGCTATTTCTGGATCGACTTTTATATTCTTTATCAGAGGAGTTCTGGCAGATGAAAAGGCTGGAATCGCTCTCTTATTATCTTATTATGTTGTGAATTTGTGCGCTATTCCTTTTTGGGTATGGGTTGGGAAAAGAATTGAAAAACATACAGCATGGATCTTAGGTATGTTGACCTTTGTCATAACAAACCCTTTTTATCTCTTATTGGGACCGGGTGATATTTACTGGATGACATTAGGGTTAATGATAACAGGTTTTGGCGGAGCAACGAGTCTAATCTTTCCCAATTCGATGAAGGCTGATGTCATTGATATGGACAAAATCAGTTCCGGAGAAGATCGGGCTGCCATATTTTTTTCTGTATGGTCGTTCGTTATTAAAATCGCTTTTTCTTTTGGTCCGTGGTTTGCTCTCATGCTTTTGTCTTATTCCAGTTACGATCCGACTCCGGAAGCTATGAATTCGGAAAGTCAATTATTCGGTCTTAGATATATCTATGCTTTAAGTACGACGATATTTATGGGTGCAACTATACTGACGATTTACAATTACCCCTTAACCAAAAAAAAGCATGAAGAAATTAGGGAAGAGTTAGAAGCTTTAAACAANTAAATGGAGAAAAAATTATGAGTGATCAACAAAGATTACANCGCAGTATTGATAAATCTGAAATATACGATCTGGCGTGCAAATATATGAGAGGACTTGATAGATTAGATATTGAATTACTGAAATCTGTTTTTCATGAAGATGCTTGGTGCGATTATGGCTTCACTAAAAGTGATGCGGCCACGTTCGCTCAATTTTGTATGGATGCCTTAAAAGAACATCACGCTAATCACCATATGATCGGTAATGTTCTCATAGAGTTTGGAGATAATGAGAATGAAGCTTTTGGAGAAGTATATTTCCAAGCTTATCATAAAGTCGATCAAGAAGGTGTTACCAATGATGTCTTTATTTCAGGGCGTTATCTCGATCGCTATGAAAAACGTGATGGTGTTTGGAAAATGGTTTACCGGTCGGAAATTGTTGATTGGTCACGAACGGAACCCACACATGAGCCATATTTCGAATCAGCACCCGATTGTTTTCGTGGAGGGCGTCAAGATGACTCAGTTTATCAAACTAAGAATAGATATCGGCCAAATTAAAAAATTAATGCTTTAGGTTAGTTAAACTTTTTAACCCTCAACAACCTTAACTTTTTCTCTTCTTGATGCTGAGGAAGGCTTAAGGATCAATCCCAATTGATCATCACGAACATGATAAGGTTTATTGTTTGTAAAGAGGTCTTTATAGAATTGTCCATCCTTCATAACCGCTATGATGCGTTCGTGATTTTGAAGAACAGTAATGTCTTCAAGAGGGTTTCCATCGACCGCTACAAGGTCAGCCAATCTCCCTTCTTCAAGTGTGCCTAAGGACCCATCCGATTTCATAGCTTGACCTCCAAAACGCGTTGCCGAATGAAGAGCTTCGGCATTAGAAAAATCAAAAAGGTTAACATAGTATTCTAGGTCTTTGGCATAAGTTCCATGAGGAGTAATATCCAACCCATAATCCCCTCCTACAAGGATCCTGATACCCGCTTCTTTCATACGTTTGTACGATACAATTGTTGCTTCAACTTCCGCTTGGTAGTCAGCAACTTCTTTGCTGTCTTTGGAATATCCAAGTTCTACACAATTTTCAAGGAAAGCAATTTCCCAAGCAATGGCAGGTCCTACAAATAACTTATCTTTGTTCTTTTTAAGGAGATCTAACGCTTCATCATCAATGTAATTTGCATGACCAATATAATCAATGCCGTGAATTACAGCTTGTTTGACTGCAGCAGCAGATCGTGAATGACAGGCCACTTTCATATTTCTTGAATGAGCTTCATTAACCAAGGCATGGACTTCCTCGTCTGTATAACCCAAATCACCAGGTTTGCCTTGAAAGGATATGAGTTCTCCATCGAGCATTACTTTGACAACATCCACCTTGTTTTTTGAAAGAACACGTACTGCTTTTCTAATTGCCCAAGGCCCATCGGTAATCATGCCAAGACCTTCCGTCTGTGGCATGAAGTGATCGGGATGAAAATCAGCGTTGCTTCCTGTTGCCCCAAGATCTCTTCCTCCAGCAAGCAATCGCGGTCCGGGTATTTGGCCATTGTTGATAGCGTCTCTTAAATAGACATCTATTTTATGGACTGACCCAAAACTTATTGCAGAAGTAAAGCCAGAGCCTAACATTAGACGAGCACTGTTTACTGTTTTTATCATGGCCTCTTCAACAGGAGATTTATCTAACTCCGTGGGACCGTTATCTGCGTAAGAAAGGTGTGCATGGGACTCCACCATACCGGGCATAACAAACAAACCGTTGCCGTCTATGTTTTGAATGCTTTCCGGAACATTCTTAATGTCTCCTGACGGACCGGCATAACGAATAATATTATCCTCAACCCAAACTGAAGCATCTTCAATAAGGTTATCGTCGGTTCCATCAAACAACCTGATGTTAGTTATTAACATTCCATTACCTCTTCTAGTTGTTCAAGCGTAGAAGTTTTTTTGCGTTTTCGGTCAAGTCTGGTGCAAAATCTTCTAATTTCTTTGGTGTATCCCAACCCCCAAAGTTTGTTCCATAGACAAGTCTATCCTCTCCAACCAAATCAAACAACATTTTTTGAGATTTTTCCCCATGAACATGTGCATCAAACCACAAACGCTTGAGTTCACTAAGAAAACCGTTCTCTTTGACTCCATCAGATGCCCAATCTCTAAATTCAGACATTTCAACAAAACGTTCTATAAGATAGGGCATTGCTCCACCACCGTGAGAAATACAAATATCCAGATCCGGATGGCGGTCCATTACACCTCCTATAACAATAGTTGCCACAGCAAGTGTTTCTTCGTAGGCATATCCCAGCATAATACTCATGTCGTATCTTCCCATTCTCCAATCATCAGGGCCTTCAGCCCCTCCCGTTGAAGCAGGATGAAGAAATAAAGGAATATTATATTCCACCATAGTTTTGTAAAAATCATCCAACCGGGAATCGTCCAGACCGAATGGGTAATCCGTTCCGGTTGACACAGCTACTAAACCAAGGGTCTTAGTGGCTCTCTCCAGTTCTTTACAGGCCGCTCCAACATCTTGCATGGGTAAGGCGGCCGATCCTAAAAATCTATCTGGATATTCACTCACGGCTTCGGCCATTGCGTCGTTATGGATTTTACAAAATTCTGTAGCAACATCGGGTTCAATGCGATGAAACATTGTTAATGGATTAGGTGAAAGCAATTGCAGATCTATCCCTAACTTGTCCATTAATTCAATTCTCAAATCATTTTCCATGAAAACAGTACCTTTGTATTGCATGGGTTTCATTTTGTAGTCACCAATTCTAAAAAAGGGCAGGCCGTTTTCGTCAATCCCTGTTTCAGGACCATACTTCCCAGCTTTACCAAAAGCCTTTCCAAGAACTATATGGGCGTGAGTATCTATGACTCTAGGAGAACTAGTCATCAGCAAAAAGAACCTCTCTCGCGTTTCCATCTTCATCATAAACAGGTTTGTGTTTATCAATTAGATACATTTGATTTTCCGTTTCTCTAATTCCAACGGAATTTAAAGCTTCAACCATGTTGGCGTAATTTTGATGTTTAAAATGGGAAACAAGAGATTCTTCGGTTTCCCAAAGTTCATATACTTGAATCCGGTTTGGCACAGATGGGTCGGGTGCAAAGCAGTAGCTTGCACACCCTTCCTCTTCCACGCGAGTCGCTAATTGAATAGACGCACTCAACTCTACAGCCTTATCCCTTTCGTCTTGTGAATCAAAGTCTAATGTGGCGGAAATAATAATCATGGTTTTACTCCATTAAAATAATCTTCAATTAGTTCGTGAAATCGGTGAACCCGACTTTCTTGATTAGCATAATAAGCTCTATCGAAGCCCCTAGAACGAAGCCCTTGCTGCTGAAGAGCAAAAATCACACCATCTTGGTCAATAGTTTGTCCCATACTCTCTTCACCATAATTAAAAAATTGACGCTCAGCAAATTCATTCCGATCAACTATTCCTTTTGTTGTTCTAACGGGTGCTGTTTCTTTATCCGGTTGGCTTGCGTACCAAAAATGATCAAAGAGGGATTTTTCCGGGTCTGTCGGATGAGGTCTTGCTCTCAAGAAATGAAAACCGTCTGTCCATACAGAAACAGCAAAATTTGGAAACAGGGTATAATGTTGAGTATCTGTAAATTGCTCGTCACGAAGATTCTTGTAGTGAGTATATCCTCTTTCTGGACCCACTGCGCGTTTCGCCTTTTGTAGGGCCTCTCTCGTTTCTTCGGGCTTACCCTTGTAAACATCAGGGTTTATGCCCCATTCTTTCATAACAGAATATAGTGGGTCCCGTATTTCTCCATCTTCATTCATTGTTGCGAATGCATAGCCACCCTTCATAATCATTCGATTGTGTCCTTGTTTGGATAAATCGAATTGTGTCGTTTTATAGCTAGTATCCATTCCGCTTGCTATTCTTTTGGTGGTTACAGATTTTTCAGGAGCATGCACTGTATTAAGGTGGTAAGACTCATTAAAATTATCGAGTATAATTTTCCAATTGCATGGCATAGTCACCGTTTGCATCAAATATGGTTTCCACTTATCAATCTCATATGCTTGCCAATCCTCCCATACAGGTCCTAACCATTCTTTTAAGGAAATTGCATTTTCATCCATATTAATCCAAACAAAGCCTGCAAAGGTCTCGCATTTCACTTCTTTCAGTTTGAGCTTTCCACACGGATCCCCTTCTGGGAAATCCTCATGATCTTGTGCCTCCTTGAGATCCCCTTCTAAACTCCACACCCAACCATGGTAAGGACATTTGAAAGCTTCTGTTTTACCCCATGGATTGTTAGTTAATCTTGCGCCTCTATGGGCACAAACGTTATAAAATGTCTTAACTGAGCCGTCTTTTTGACGAATCATTATAAAACTTTCACGACCAAATTCTTCCGTTTGATAATCACCAGGATTCATAAGTTCATCTTCTCTGCCTAGCAATAACCAAACTTTAGGCCAAAGAAACTCCCATTCTTTTTCCATAAAATCCCTTGAACTATAGCGTGAGCCATCGACTTCGATTCCTTTCGGGACAGGATTGTCCCATGATTTTTTATTAACTACATTCATATTTTATCCCCATTAATAACTTAACGTCCCTCAAAATTTGGTTTTCTTTTTTCTTCATTTGCAGCAATTGCCTCGGCATGGTCATAGCTAGTTCTAGCAAATGCCATATGAGAGGAGATTAAGTCAAGACTTGTTAAAAGGTCCATATTAATATTCTGATAAATTAATCTTTTAATAACTCTCACTGGTATAGGAGCCTGATCGAGAACATTTTTTACCCACTCTATAGTTTTTTCCATAAGTAATTTGTCGTCAAATACCTTATTAACCAAACCTATTCTCAAGGCTTCCTCAGCATCTATAACATCCGTAGACCAGAACAACTCCAAAGCTTTAGATGTTCCCACTATTCTTGGAAGAAAATAGGTTCCTCCATTTCCGGGAACCAATCCAAAAGCCGCATAAGAGGCCCGAAAAATAGCACTTTTGGCCGCAAAACGAATATCACAGTGAAGACTCATGTCCATTCCTGCTCCAGTAGCCATACCATTTACTGCAGCAATTATAGGCTTATCAATTTCCGCGGTTTTTTTAGCAATTCTTTGAAAATGATCCCAGAAGTGGTTCTTAGTTTGAAGGGGGTCAATTTTGTTATTTGCTCCTAAATTGGCTTTATCACCACCTGCACAGAAAGCATCACCAGCACCAGTAAGTATTATTGCTGATATTTCATTGTTGGTTTTACATTCATCAAGAATATCCGACCAAAGATTTACCATTTCCGTATCGATAGCGTTCTTTCTTGAGGGTTTGTTTATGGTAATAGTTCCAATTTTATCTTTAACTTCCAGAATAACGGTTTTTTGGGACATGTTTCTCTCCTTAAAAAGTGGTATTGCCTATTCCACCATCTATAACAAGACTTTGCCCAATGACATAGGAAGCTTGTTCACTACAAAAGATTGCTACAAATGCTCCGAGGTCATCAGAAGAGCCAAATTTTTTGGCAGGAATCTTCCAATTCTCCACAAATTTTTGTATTTCTTCTTCATACGATGTACCATTCTCTTCAGCAATTTTATTGTATCTGTCTTTGATGCTCGCGGTATGGTGCATTCCAGGAAGAACATTATTGATGACAACATTATGTTTCGCTACTTTTTTTGAAACCGCCACCGAATAATTAACTAATGCTGCTCTTGGAGGACCAGAAAGGATACGCACCTCAGTAGGTGTTTTTGCAGCACCTGTTCCAATATTCACAATTCGTCCCCATTTTCTCTTGACCATTCCCGGGATAGTGGCCCTCATAAATTCTACCGGGCTAAGCAAGGAGACATCGAGGGTTTCTTGCCATTCTTCAGGCGTTACCTTTTCGTAACTATAAGTAAAAGGAGGAGGCGTGCAAGTTCCTACCAAAATGTCGGGTTCCGGACATGCTGAAAGGATCTTATTTCTTCCTTCGTCAGTGCTGTGATCAGCTTTTATAGGTGTAACTTTCACGTTTGTTTCTTTTTGTATTTCATCACAGGTTTTGAGAAGTCTATCCTCACCGCGTGCAGAAATAACCAAATCCACACCTTCTCTTGCTAATGCAAATGCGCTTCCTTTACCCATTCCCGCACTTCCGCCATTGACTATTGCCTTACGACCTCTAATACCAAGATCCACTGTCTTCTCCTTATTTAATATTACTCAATTATCATATTCTTAGTAATTTCAATGTGTTATCGCAATCATTATCCTTAAGATAAACAAAAATGCATACGCAAGAATCAATATCATTCTTTAAAATTATAATATTTAATTTATACAAAATAAAATCTTTATATAGTATTATAACTGTTAACATATTTGGGGGAAAATTAAATGAAATTACGGATGCACTTAACTTGTTTATATGTTCTCTTTTTTGCTTTCTTGACTTTCACAGTTTCAAAGATATATGCACAAGAAGAGAGTGTGGGTCCAAGCCATGTAATAGAAGAAATAACAGTTACTTCAACTAAAAGAGCAACAGGAGAGTTAGCACAAAATATCGCACGCGCCTCAACAGTTGTTTCAGCAGACATGATTGAACAAAACAATTTAGTTGATCTTCTCGATGTTGGAAGGATGGTGCCCAATGCACAATTCAAAGAAACCAGCACCTTTCCGGGAACTCAGCGTTTCTGGATGCGGACAGTAGGAGTGACTTATAGTGTTCCGAATTTTGATCCAGCGGTCGGTGTATATCAAGACGGTGTGTTTATCGCTCAGAATATAGCAGCCATACTGGATACCTTTGATACGGAGTCAATTGAAATTCTTCGTGGACCCCAAGGCACACTTTTTGGTCGGAATACATCTGTAGGAGCAGTTATTACTCGTTCAAAACGCCCCACTGACGAACTTGAAATGAGTGCTCGAGTAACGGTAGGTGATTACGAACGGAATGATTATGAATTTTCAGTAAGTGGACCAATCTCAGATTCGATTAATGCAAAACTTGCCATACAGCAACGAAATACTGATGAAGGTTGGATTACAAATACCGCCCCTAACTCTCCCGATTTAGGAGCAAGGGACTCCATGCATATTAAGGCAGCGTTGGTATTTACCCCTAGTGATACGATTGATGTGACTTTGCTTGCAGAACTTCTTGAACGAGGGGGTGATGGTGCTACAGCTGTCGGCCTTGGCACATGTGATAATGGTACGGGCTGTCATGGATTAGGTATTGCAGATCGTGCATGGGACGAGGCCTATGATGAGGGTTTTCCATGGACCTCTCATCAAGATCATGAAATTGAAAAGTTTATCGTAGAAGCTAATTTTGACTTAGGACATGGAGTAATTACTTCGATAACAGGACTAGTCACTGTGTCTGAATTTTCAGGATCACAATTTGAAGGTATTTCACCTTTTATCATAAACTCGCGACAAAATATTGATCAGGAACAAATAAGCCAAGAGTTGCGTTATGCATCTAGTTTTTCCGATACATTCGATATTACTGTTGGTCTCTATTATTTTCAACAAGATCTTATGTATGGTGAGCAGCGTGCACAAGGCGGAAGAGTAGGAAAAGTAACCCCAGGAGTAGATGATCCCGCCAATCCTTATGGTATTCGTTCTCCAGCTCATGATCAATTAGACCATGAAGCTCAAGCGGTCTTTGCTGAAGCACGTTGGGAGTTAAATGATACACAAGCTATGATCGTAGGTGGCCGTTATACTGAAGAAACTAAAGATGTAAGTATGTGTATTATCTACACTGGTTCTTGTAAAGGTCCCCAAACTCCACCGTTTGAAAATGCCGGCGGCTGGATTCATGGTTGGGGTGCAGTGAATGGCTGGGATGTTCAGGATAAACAAACTTGGAAATCTTTTTCACCAAAAGTAGCTTTTGAATTCCGTCCGCAGGACGACGTTTTGGTTTATGTCAGTGCAACTCGTGGTTTCCGTAGCGGTGGATTTTCTTTCCGCGTAGGAGGATCTGAGTTAGGAGTTCAAGCGGTTGATCCTTCATTTCGCCCCGGTTATTACGATCGTGAGAGAGTTGATCAATTGGAATTGGGGTTTAAGTCCGATTGGCTAGACAACACTTTAAGATTGAATGTAACGGCATTCTACCAATGGTGGGACGGGATTCAACGTAACCTGTCCTCAGGCGTAGTTGGAAATTTAGTTCAACGAACAGCCAATCATAAAGATTCGCACGTTTCCGGAATTGAAATTGAATTTAGTGCGATTATGGGTACTAATATATTGTTAGATGGGGACATGTTTCGTACGGACTTTAACTACGGAAAATCAAGTTCAGGATATGATTCTCCCTATATCGTGGGTGCTAATGATTTAACCTACAGAAAATTTGCTGCGCCTCATGAAACTGTATATTTGGGTCTAAGTTATGAGCATCCTGTGACCGGCGGGGGAGAGATGCGATATCGTGCCTCATACTCTTATCAAGAGGACTACTGTCCTTCCGGCGCGCCACGCCCAGCAATATCTAATAAATTTGAATGCTATAGACCTGTTAAATTGGCAGACGTTAGTATTCAATATGATTCTGAAGATGGCCATTATTTTGTAAGATTATTTGGTAAAAACTTAGACGACTATGAGTATTACTCTGTTAGAGTTCCATTTTCTAGCACTTTTGGCGTGGGAATTCCAGCAATGACTCGTACATGGGGACTAACTGTAGGTTACAACTATTAAACTTGTTTTTTAAATTTTAAATACTCCCAAAGAGTGTAAAGGGCCGCTTTTTTAGTGGCTCTTTACAGTTTTTTAGCTGCCCAGAAGGTCACTAAAATTATTGATTTTTTACTGTTATAATTGGCTTTTCCTTACTGTATACGTGGGAACTTAAAATCACAACTCTGGGGGAGCTATTATGAAACGCCGAATCTTATTTTGGTTATTATTACCTGCTTTATTAATTTTTACGGGAAGCTTTGCTTTTGCACAAGATAATGACGCTAGTCAAGAAAGTGTCACTAGTTTTGCTATAGAGGAAATTGTAGTGACAGCTAGAAAGCGAGACGAATCAATTCAAGATGTTCCGTTATCTGTTACGGCGATCCAAGGAGAATTGGCTGAAGCCAGTGTTCGTCGCTTAGAAGAT
>PCCF01000020.1 GCA_002731945.1 Rhodobiaceae bacterium
TTGATAGGAATAGAAGCGTCTAATAATTTTGGTTCTTTATAAAGAAGGAGTTCTTTTTTTCTTTTTCTAAAAATAGTTCCTCCTAATGTTTTTGCCGAATCTTGACTATTAGATTGAATCCAACCAATTAGATTTTCTATTTTCTGTCTCCTTGGAGAATAACTTGAACTTGAAAAGACTTTAATGGATTTTTCAATGACACGAATCTGTATTTCTTTAGGGGCAATAAAAAAAAGTTCTTCAGATAAAAATATAGCAATATTGTTGTACATCTTTAAGTGCTTGCGCATATATTCTTCAGTAACATCTTCGATAGCATCGTCCACCATTTTCATCTTTTTTAAAGAAATTAAAATTTGTTCCTGATTGATACCTTCTTGATATAGAATAGGTAGGACTTTTCTTAATCGAGATCTCGTGAATCTATCATCATAATTACTTGGATCATCAGACCAGTTTAAATTTTTTACTTTTGCATATCTTAAAAGATCTTTTTTTGGGGTATCAATAAAAGGTCTGTGTAGTTTTATTCCATCTCTTGTCGTGATTGCCTTAAAGGATGTTAAGCCATGCAATCCTGAACCCTTAGATAATCTCATAAAAAAGGTCTCTATTTGATCGTCTAAATGATGAGCCAAAAAAAGATTTTTTATACCTTCCTGTTTACAAACTTTAGTTAAAAGCTCATAACGTTTATCCCTTGCAATCTCTTGAATCCTACTTTTAGGTTTAGGCCCTTTCCATTTTAGTGCTTGGGATCTAAGTCCTAATTTCTTAGAGGAATCAATAACTAAACGGATGTCTTTTTTTGAACTCTCTCTTAGACCGTGATCTACGGTCAAAATGAGAATGTTTTTATTACTGATCCGTTTTGATGAAGACAGTAAATGCATCAATGCAATAGAATCTACACCTCCAGACACAGCTACAGCCACTTTGGATTTTGGCAATATCGCCTCAACTTTTTTTAATAGATTCATGATATTTTTTTCTTAATTTCCACAGAAGATATAATAAATAATTATCATAATTTAAAAAAGATAAGGCTCTATTTTATTAATAATATTATCTGGAACTTTTCTTGGTTTACCATTTTTTTTAAGAAAAGCAAATTCAGTAATTGCTTTAAAAATCACCTTATTATCTTTTAGAATGTCCTGCCTCATATTTAACCTAGCTCCACTAAGAGACGTAAAGGAGGATTTAACGCTTAAAATATCATCTATCTTAGAAGATTGAAGGAACTCTGAATACATATTAAGAACAACAAAAAAACCAGCATCCTCTTGAGTAATCAGTTCCGAATGGTTTATTCCTACTAATCTTAAAAAATCAGATCTACCTCTTTCAGAAAATTTAAGGTAGTTCGCGTGATAGACTACACTTGTAAAATCTGTATCTTCATAATAAATTCTTACATTTAAATAATGTATTTTATTCTTAATATATCCAGAAATATCAGAAGACATGCTAACCTACCTTGTTAGAAAACGAATTTAATTCTCTATATCTCTACCTTTGCATCTTTCCCGTATTCTATTGATATTAAAATCATTCCAAAAGCTCTCATGTGAAGCAAAATGCCAACCTTTTCTATATTTGAGGTGTTTTGATACCCTAAATTTTTCTTTTGATTGGAAGGCTATATATTCACCAATATTATTAAACTTCATAAAGATAAGATTAAGATCATTTTCGTTAGCTGTGCTCAAAGTTTCCTCTATCCAACTATCAAGAACTTTTGACTCATTAAATAGCAGGTGAAATTTGAAATCTTTATAAAATTTACATTCACAATTAAAATATTTCCAGTCATCGGGAGGTATTATATCTCCCTTAAAAGCCATCACTTGACCCTGAGTCATGCCAAATCGTCTATCATAATTTTTTCCACCAAGAAATGCTCCTGAAGTAGGAACACGAATAAACTTTTCAGAAAAAACTTCTGTTAAAAAATTAGCTTTGGAATTTTCGTAAGATTTACCTTTAGTTTTTTGAGGAGAAGCCATTTTTAATGTAACAAATTATTTTAATTCTTTAAACAATTCTTCCGGAATATCAAAATTAGAAAAAACTTCTTGTACATCATCATGATCATCCAGAGAATCAACCATATCAATTACTTTATGGGCTGATTCTTTGTCAACATTAACTATATTTGAAGGCTTCCAACTTAATTGGGCTGTAACAGGTAAATTTATTTTCTCCTCAATAATATGCGCTATATTGTGAAGATCTTCAGGTGAACAAGACACTTCATATATATCTTCGGATATATCGCAATCAGTTGCACCTGCTTCCAAAGATATATCAAAAATTTTCTCAAAATCTATTTCTTCAGAAGGAATATTAATTTTCCCATAATGATTAAACATAAAACTTACCGATCCCGTTTCTCCCAAATTTCCACCCCATTTAGAAAAAATTGAGCGAATATCTCCAGCGGTTCTGTTTCTATTATCTGTTAAGGTTTCAACTATGACACCTACTCCTGAAGGACCAAAGCCTTCGTATCTTACTTCATCATAATTCTCAGCATTCTCATCAGAGCTTTTCTTGATAGCTCTTTCAATATTATCCTTAGGCATATTTTGTGATCTTGCTGTAGAGATGGCTGATCTTAATCTTGGGTTGGACTCTGGGTCAAGCATCCCAAGTTTTGCAGCAACTGTAATTTCTTTGGTAATTTTTGCGAATAACTTTGCCCGTTTTTTATCCTGAGCACCTTTTCTATATTGAATATTCTTGAATTTGGAGTGACCCGCCATGCCTAAAGTCCTTAAATTGATAAGCCAATATTATGTAGATGATAGTACACCCCCCAATCTTATAGGTTCTATTGATTTAGATAAACCGTTCTTCTCTGTTTCGATTATGACTCCACATAAAGTAGGTTCTCCCTGCGCAGGATTAAATCTATTTCCCGGTGTTTTTTCCAAGAACCTTCTCATTGGTTCTGTCTTTTCCATACCAATAACTGAATCATAATCTCCACACATACCTGCATCAGATTGGTAAGCGGTACCTGAAGGAAGTATTTGATAATCAGAAGTAGGAATGTGGGTATGCGTCCCTACTACTAGACTTGCCCTACCATCACAAAAATGGCCCATCGCAACTTTTTCTGAAGTAGCTTCACCATGAAAATCTATTACAATAGCATCATTATTTTTTCCAATTGGGTTAGAGTCTAGTATTTCATCTATTAGCTTAAATGGATCGTCCAAAGGATCCATAAATAGTCTACCCATAAGATTTATAACAAGTACATTTCCAAATTCGTTTTCAAAAACACCAAAACCTTTACCAGGTGTACCGTTTGGAAAGTTAGCCGGTCTAAGAAGACGCTGCTCACAGTCAATATAATTAAGGATCTCCCTTTGATCCCACAAATGATTTCCTGTTGTAATACAATCTACACCTGAAACGAAAAGATTATTACAAATCTCCTCGGTGATTCCGAAACCTCCGGCTGCATTTTCGCCATTAACTATTGCAAAATCAATTTTGTGCTCTTCTTTGATCTTAGGAAGTGAGTTTTGTATTTCTTCTCTTGCTGCCCTCCCTACTATATCGCCTAGAAAAATAATCCTCACTTCAATACCTCATTAAACCTATATATTTTTTTCTCTGTAACAGCCGCATCAAGGGGATGATCATAATCCGTCTTTGGGATTTTAGAACTAATTTGACCTGAAAAGGCTAAACCAATTTTTAAACTAATATTGTAAAAAGGCAATGATCTATCATAGATACCTGATCCCATTCCAAGTCTTGTACCTAATTTGTCAAAAGATAAAAGTGGTAGAATTATAATATCCGGAATAACTAGATCTTTATTTTTTGATGTAGGTATATTGAATGCTCCATTAACTAACGGTTCTTGATGACTCCATTTCCTGAAATCTATTAAACCTTTCGAATTGATATACGGAATAGATGTGATTGCTCCAGATCGTTGACAAAGAGTTAATATATCTAAACAGTCTATTTCTGAGTCAACAGGATAATATCCACCAATTATTTTATCTTCAACTTCTCCTACTAGTTCAAAGAAATTTTTGACTAGATCCGTCTTTAAGGAATCATTCAGACCAAGATAAAAGCCGTTTCTTTTCGACTTCCAATAATGTCTTGCCTCTTTTTTTTCTGAATTTATATCCATTAATAAAATGAGCCACAATAACCGTTGGAACTTTCCTCGGTAGCCTAAAAAAACAGGTGGGCGTTTCTGCAAAGTAACCACGATTACAATACTTTCAACTCCCTAGAGAAAATTAAGGCACGAATTTGGTTCCTAACAAATCTTGCAGCTCTTTGGTCTTAAAGTTTACTCCACTTTTTCTAGTCTTTCTAGAATCTTTTTTAATCTCCTTGTCGATTGTTCAATACCTTGCGACTCAAGGATGTTTTGATTGTCTTCTTCCGCCTCTATGCCCGCTATTAGAAATAATCTCTGGTGATCTAGATCATTTAAACGCTCAGAAATTTTTGAAACCCTTTCGGAAAACCTTTCAGCTAATTTAAGTACCCTTTCCTCTTCACCATCAGGGCATGCTATTAGAAATTCTCGATTATTTATTTCAATTGTAATATTACTCATGTTCTCAATTGTCTAAGATAGCTTATTATTTCTTATTTTTTTTATTAAGACTTCGATATTCTTTTTTGCGCTTATTCTAGATGATTCGCTAGTCTCTAGTTTTTCCTGTAAATCCCCAATTATACTATTTGCTTTATTCAGATCTAAAACTGTTTTCTCATACTTTTTTATCAAATTAAAAGATTTTTTTTCTACTGTTAAGATATATTCTGCTAATTCTTTCAATCTTTTAACCATAGTTCTTTAACTATACATTTAAAGAAAAAAGGTTCAACTGATAATCAATAAAGATATAAAAATAATACACGTTGACGTTTAAATATTGTTTCTTCAAGTTAAAAAAAAGAGTATAAGTTTCTAAAATTGAAAGAGAATAAAAAAGAAGAAGGTCGAAACGAAGTTAGTCTAAACGATATGGCGAATGCCATTCGTTTTTTAGCCGCAGATGCCGTTGAGAATGCAAATTCTGGTCACCCCGGGATGCCTATGGGTGCCTCTGATTTCACGACAGTTCTATATTCTAAGTTTCTTAAGATTGATCCAAAAAAACCAGATTGGCCTGATAGGGATCGTTTAATCCTTTCTGCAGGTCATGGCTCTATGCTTCTCTACGCCGTAAATCATTTAATCGGGTACGAAGATATGACTATTGAACAACTAAAGAATTTTAGACAACTTGGTTCAATTACTCCTGGCCATCCTGAGTATGGGCAGACATTAGGCGTAGAGACTACGACAGGACCTTTAGGGCAGGGAATTTCAACAGCAGTTGGAATGGCTATAGCGGAGAAGGTTTTAAATAATCGTTTTGGCGATGAATTAGTCAATCATAATACTTATGTGATTGCTTCTGACGGTGATTTAATGGAGGGGATTAGTCATGAAGCCATAAGTTTGGCGGGGCACCTTTGTTTAGACAAGTTAATTGTTCTTTTTGATGATAACAATATTTCAATAGACGGAAGCGTTGATTTGTCAGATTCAACTGATCAACTTAAAAGATTTGAAGCGTCAGGTTGGAGTGTTGAAAGGATTAATGGCCACAATTTTAAGGAAATTGAAAAAGCTATCAAAATGGCATTGGTATCTAACCTACCCTCACTTATAGCATGTAAAACTACAATTGGTTTGGGAGCACCAACCAAATCAGGACAATCATCTGCTCATGGATCTCCATTAGGTAAGGAAGAAATAGTAGAAATGAGAAAATCTCTTAATTGGAATTATGAGCCTTTTGAAATTCCTCCTGAAATTAAAGATGCGTGGCGTCTAGTAGGATTGAAAAACACTTCAACAAGAAAAAATTGGGAAGATCGACTTAATAAGATAGATGAAAAAAAAGGAAAAAAGTTTAAAAATACAATTAAAGGAAGTATACCTTTCGGCCTAAACAATGTCATCACGGACCTAAAAAAAAGATTTGCTAATGAAGAACCTAATTGGGCTACAAGAAAATCATCTCAAGAGGTGCTGGAAGCTATCAATCCAATAATTGAAACTACAATAGGTGGCTCTGCAGACTTAACTGGCTCAAACAATACAAAAACAAAAGACCTTGGAGTATTAAGCAAGGATAATTTTCAAGGTAGGTTTATTCATTACGGAATAAGAGAGCATGCTATGGCTGCAGCGATGAATGGAATGGCATTACACAAAGGGATAATACCTTATTCAGGAACTTTTTTAGTTTTTTCTGATTATTGCAGACCCGCAATAAGACTGGCTTCGCTTATGAAATTAAAAGTTATACATGTCATGACTCATGACTCGATTGGTTTAGGAGAAGATGGTCCTACACATCAACCTATCGAACATCTTCCAAGCCTAAGAGCAATACCAAATTTGAAGGTATTCAGGCCTGCTGATGCAACCGAGACAGCTGAGTGTTGGCAATTGGCAATTGAAAATTCTGGGCCTAGTATTATTGCACTCAGTCGACAGAGTTGCATTCATGTAAGAAATACATATGAAGAAAATAACAAGAGCGGATTTGGAGGTTATGAACTTAGTCCTAACACGGAAGATGCCAAGGTTAATATTATTGCTACAGGAAGCGAAATATCTATAGCCTTAGAAGTAAAAGATGAGCTTGAAAAGGAAAAAATAAGCGTAAGAGTAATATCAATGCCTTGTTTTGAAATTTTTGATCAACAAGATGAAGAATACAAAGAATTAGTTTTGGGAAANAATGGAATCCGAGTAGGGATAGAAGCTTCAATAGGAATGGGATGGAATAAATANCTAGGAGATAAAGGGNTTTTTATTGGAATGANCAGTTTTGGTGCTAGTGCNCCCTCAGATGACCTTTTCAATCATTTTGAAATTAATAAAGAAAGTGTAATAAAAANGATTAAAAGTTATCTATAANATTTTAGGATGAAGATATGGCTATAAAACTCGCAATAAATGGTTTTGGAAGAATCGGAAGATTAGTATTAAGAGCAATAATTGAGTCCAATAGGAAAGACGTTAAGGTTATAGCAATTAACGATCTTGGCACTCCTGATTCCAATGCTCATCTGCTACAATATGACTCTGTTCATGGGATTCTTCCTCAGAAAGTCCGCGCAACAAAATCAACAATCAATGCAGGAAAAGGACCTATAAAAATCTTTTCTGAAAGGAATCCTGAAGACCTTCCATGGAAAGAGCTAAATATAGATATAGTCATGGAATGTACTGGGATATTTACCTCAAAGGAAAAAGCTCAACTTCATTTAAATGCAGGTGCTAAAAAAGTTTTGATAAGCGCTCCTTCTAATGATGCAGACATTACTGTAGTTTATGGAGTCAATCATAATAAAATAAGGAAAAGCCATAAAATAATCTCTAATGCTTCTTGTACTACTAACTGTCTTGCTCCAGTCGCAAAGGTATTAAATAGGCTATGCGGCATAAATCAGGGCTACATGACCACTGTTCATGCATTCACTGGAGATCAAAGTTTATTGGATGTTCTTCATTCCGATCCAAGAAGAGCTAGGGCGGCCTCACAATCTATAATCCCGTCCTCTACTGGCGCCGCAAAAGCAGTTGGTCTTGTTTTACCAGAATTACAAGGAAGGTTAGATGGAACTGCAGTTAGAGTGCCTACACCTAATGTTTCTATGATTGATTTGGTTTTTAATGCAAAAAAGAAAACTGATATTGAATCTATAAACAATGCTATGATCAGAGCGTCAAGCAAAGAACTCAAGGGCGTACTTGCAGTAGAGAATAAACCTTTGGTCTCAATTGATTATAATCATAACCCTCATAGCTCTATATTTGACCTCACCCAAACTCAAGTTATTAAAGGAAAGCTTGGAAGAGTTTTAAGTTGGTATGATAATGAATGGGGATTTGCAAATCGTATGAGCGACACTGCATCAGTTGTCGGAAAATTAATAAAAAAATAGATAATGCCAACTCTCAGGAATCTCGATCAACTTTTAAAACAAAACTTAAAGGGTAAAACTGTTCATATCAGAGTAGACCTCAACCTTCCTATTAATGAAGGAAAAATATTAGATAAAACTAGAATTAATAACTTCTTACCAACCATTAAGGAGATCATCAAAAAAGAATGTAAAATATCTTTACTGTCTCATTTTGGTAGGCCAAATGGGAATGTAGATAAGAAAATGAGTTTAAAGATGTTGATTCCTGACCTTCAGAAATCTTTCAGACAAGAAGTAAGATTTTCTAAATCATGTATTGGTGAAGAACCAAAAAGGATATTAGAAAAAATACCCAATAAAGGTATCGTTCTTATGGAAAACACAAGATTTCACAAAGGTGAAGAAAAGAATTTTAAGAAATTTAGTTTGGAATTAGCAAGATACGCTGATTTTTTCATAAATGATGCCTTTTCAGTATCCCATAGATCACATGCTTCAGTAACTGGAATATCAGAAATTTTACCTTCCTTTGCAGGTAGATCTCTAGAAAAAGAAACAGCAATGATTTCAAAATTTTTGAATGCTAAAAGTAAGAAAAGAGTCGCCATTATTGGAGGTTCAAAAATTTCAACAAAGATATCCCTAATTAATCATTTGTCGAAAAGAGTAGACGTCATTGTAATTGGAGGAGCTATGGCAAATACCTTCCTTCTTGCAAAGGGATATAATATAGGAAAGTCAATATTCGAAGTTAACATGATTAAAGAAGCAAAAAAAATTATGAGGACAGCCAAAAAACAAGGTTGCGAAATTATTCTTCCTGTGGATGTAGCTGTAGCTAATGATTTTAAAAAAGGNAAAGATTACAAATTATATAATATAGATAAGGTTCCANATNATGGTTTAATTTTAGATATTGGAAAAAAAACAATANGAATTATAGAAAAAAGTCTATCAAACNGCAGTGACGTAGTTTGGTGTGGGCCTCTTGGCCTTTTTGAATATAAACCATTCGACATTGGAACCGCATCAATAGCAAGATACATTTCTAACTTAACAAATAGGAATATGATTACTTCTTTTGCAGGAGGAGGTGATACAATTGCAGCTCTAAGACAATCAAATTGTATAGGCGGCCTAACATATATTTCGTCCGCTGGAGGCGCTTTATTAGAAATGTTAGCTGGAAAAAAATTGCCAGGTTTAGAAATTTTGATGAGATAAAAAAGGTGAAAGAATGAGTAACTTAAAAGAAATCGCGAATCAAATGGTTGTTAAAGGAAAAGGTATACTAGCAGCTGATGAGAGTTCAGGGACAATCAAGAAGAGATTTGACAGTATTAATGTTGATTCTAACGAAGAAAATCGTAGGAACTATAGAGAAACTCTATTTCGATCGACCGATGCAATGGAAAACTATATATCTGGTGTAATACTTTTTGACGAAACCATTAGACAAAAAAGTAAAGATGGAACTCCTTTAGCAGAGGTAATTTCTAAATCTGGATCGCTCCCAGGCATAAAAGTTGATACTGGTGCAAAGGATTTAGCACTAAATAATAGTGAAAAGATTACTGAGGGTTTAGATGGATTACGTGAAAGACTCCAGGAATATTATCAGCTGGGGGCTAAATTTGCTAAATGGAGATCGGTTATAACTGTTAGTAAAGATATCCCAAGTGAATTATGCATTCATTCTAACGCACATGCCTTAGCTAGATATGCCGCTTTATGTCAAGAAAATGACATTGTTCCTATAGTTGAACCAGAAGTATTAATGGACGGAGATCATGATATAAATAGATGTTCTGAAGTAACAAAATTGACTCTTGATAGGGTTTTTAAAGAATTGGTTGCTCACGGTGTTGATCTCAAAGGAATATGCCTAAAGCCAAATATGGTGATTAATGGATCATTATCTAAAACAAAATCTTCACCAGAAGAAATAGCATCAAAAACTACTAGTTGTTTTCAAGAGGTTGTTCCAGACAGCGTTCCAGGAATCGTCTTCTTGTCAGGAGGACAAACAGAAATTGAAGCTACTGAAAATCTCAATGCCATGAACAGAATAGGAGAATTTCCTTGGAATTTAAGCTTCTCTTATGGTAGAGCGCTACAAGCTTCAGCCTTAAAAGCTTGGAACGGAAAAGAAAGTAATGAAAGATTATCTTCCAAAGCTTTCTCTCATAGAGCAAAAATGAATTCTCTCGCAACGTTGGGGCAATGGAGTCAAGATAAAGAGGTTTAGAAATATTGAATGAAAATTAATGGAAATGAAATAAGACCAGGTAATGTCATTCGGCATAAAGATGTTATATGGATTGCTATAAAGATATCTCATGTAAAACCAGGAAAAGGGGGAGCATTCGCTCAAGTTGAATTAAAAAAAGCTTCTGACGGAACAAAATTAAATGAACGATTCAGATCATCTGAAACAGTAGAAAAACTCAGACTTGAAAGTAAAAAATATCAATTTCTTTTTCTTGAAGACAAGACCGCGCATTTTATGGACAATGAAACTTTTGAACAAATTCAACTCTCAACTGATATTTTGGAGGAAAGGTTATCATTTCTTCAAGAAGGAATAGAATTAGAAATAGAAAGTTTTGAAGGAGATCCAATAAATATAGTGTTCCCAGACCAAGTTTCTTTATGTGTCACCGAAACTGAACCTACTGTCAAAGGACAGACAGCTGCAGCATCTTATAAACCTGCTAAACTTGAAAATGGATTAAGAGTAATGGTTCCTCCTTTCATTGAGATTGGCGAAAATATTATTATTAACACTTCAGATTTATCCTATATAAAACGTACAGAATAATGCCTTCTCCCCTTCTAAATGTTATGATAAAAGCAGCCAAAAAAGCTTCTACAAGACTCAGAAGAGACTTTAACGAATTGGAAAACCTTCAAGTTAGCACTAAAGGTCCAGCAAATTTTGTCTCTTCAGCAGATATACGAACTCAAGAAATCATTTTTAATGAGCTCTTCAAAGCAAAACCTGATTGGTCCTTTATCATGGAAGAAAAAGCCAGTGTCCAATCAAAAACCTCAAATAATAGATTTATTATTGACCCTATTGACGGTACTACTAACTTCTTACATGGGAATCCTAACTTCTCCATTTCTATAGCAGCCGAGGTAGAGGGGAAGCTAGAGATGGCAATGGTTTATTCACCAATCACCGATGAACTTTTTATAGCCGAAAGAGGTAAAGGAGCATATTTAAACGATAAAAGAATAAGAATAGCAGGAAGAAAAGAATTATCAGAGTCAGTAATAGTGACGGGAATTCCACATCTTGGAAGAGGTGATCCTTTAATTTTTATCAAAGAGCTTGAGGAATTTATGCCCTTAGTGGCCGGCATAAGGCGTTCTGGCTCTGCTGCTTTAGATTTAGCTTGGTTAGCCGCAGGTAGATACGATGGTTTTTGGGAAAGAAATCTATCTGAATGGGATGTTGCAGCAGGAATCTTACTCGTTAAGGAAGCCGGGGGTATAGTTACAGGAATTAACGGCAGTAAAGATGATCTTTTAAAAGGTAATATTCTTGCTGGTAATGAAAGAATCCATGATTTATTGTTAAAAAAGATTAACAATATCTGATATCTAAACAAGAATTCTCTTGCAAGTTTATCAATGTTACAATATATAAATCTGAATTTTAGAGGTTAAAATGAAAAAGGATACACATCCCAATTATCATAATATAAAGGTTGAAATGACTGATGGTACTGTCTTTGAAACCCGTTCAACTTGGGGTCAAGAAGGCGAAACCCTAAAGTTGGACATTGATCCAATATCTCATCCTGCTTGGATAGGAGGAGGTCATAAAATGGTTGATCGTGATGGAAGAGTAGGTAGATTTAATAAAAAATTTGAGGGATTTCTTGGAGAAACAAAGAAGCCTGTTCAGAAAAATGAAGATGGGAGCAAAAGCTCTTTGGGCGAACCAAAAGAAGAGTAGTTTTTTATTGATTAGAGTTTTATAAATAAAAGAATTATTTAAAAACATCTTCCGCGCTTCTTTTGGAGTTCTCCTTTGATTTTATTTTCTCTGAACATCTTATTATTTCTCTTTCAAGAATATTAATTCGCAAACCCAACTCTTCAATAGATAATTCATCCAGACTTTCCTTATTTATTGCCGGCAATGTTGGTTTTTTTTCTATTAGCTCTTCATCCATAATTGTCATAACCTTCTATATTAAAAAGAATAACCATTTATTAAATTAAAATTATATAGAAAAATTTAGATTTATCTATGTTATAGAACTTTTACAAAATATGTTTTATCCTATATATAGCTATCTTTTAAATTAGGAGAATAATGATGTCTCAACCACTTATGCCTAAAGCAACAGCGGTTTGGCTAATAGAAAATACAGTTCTTACTTTTGAACAAATTGCAGATTTCTGTGATCTGCATCTTCTTGAAGTTCAAGGTATAGCTGACGGTGATGTTGCGAGCGGTATAAAGGGTGCTGATCCCATTGCCGCAGGACAGTTAACACGGGCAGAAATAGAAAAATGCCAAAAGAATACTGAAAGCAAGCTACATGCTGTAGAAAAAAGGGAAGATCTACCTAAAGTTAAAAGAAGAATTGGCCCTAAATATACCCCTTTATCAAAAAGACAGGAACGTCCTGACGCTATCTTTTGGCTTGTAAGAAATCATCCTGAATTGCAGGACGCACAAATTTCTCGACTTGTTGGAACAACAAAAAACACTATTCAATCTATTAGGGATAGAACTCATTGGAATTCTTCCTTTTTGAATCCCGTTGATCCAGTTTCTTTGGGCATATGTTCTCAAATTGACCTAGATAAAGAAGTTATAAAAGCGTCCAAGAGAAATGAAAATCAGAGAAAAAAGGAAGCAAAAAAAGAATCATCTGCCACTAAAATAGACTCCTTAGAAGAAGAGAATGTTATTGAAACCTTAGAAGAAGAATCTAATGAGCAAGTTGCCCATGAAAACAAAATTGAAGAGAAAAATTATGATGCAGATAACGTTTTTTCGAAATTAAAAGAATTAAAAGAATTAAAAGAAGAATAAATTTTAAGGATTAAGATTTTTGGCAAGCCAACCTCAAAAGAAAGCTCTTATCTCTATTGTAATGGGAAGTCAATCAGATTGGGAAACGATGAAAGAGGCAGCAGATTTTCTAAAAGAATTGAATATCCCTTATGAAAAAAAAATAATATCAGCACATAGAACACCCAAAAGGCTTTATAGTTTCTCTAAAAAAGCTAAAAAATCTGGTTTAAAAGTTATAATAGCTGGCGCAGGAGGCGCAGCTCACCTTCCTGGGATGGTTGCCTCGCTAACATCTTTGCCTGTTTTGGGAGTGCCAATAGAAAGTAAATCTCTAAAAGGAATAGACAGTCTTTTGTCTATAGCTCAAATGCCGGCAGGCGTACCCGTGGGAACATTGGCCATTGGAAAAGCTGGTGCGAAGAATGCTGCCATTTTAGCTGTATCAATAATTTCTCTTTCTAACAAATTCTATGAAAAAAAGATCGAAAATTGGAGAGAGAATTTAACAGAAAATGTTCCTTTAAACCCTACAAATGAGTAAAAACGTTATTGTTGGAATTTTTGGTGGTGGTCAACTGGGTATGATGCTTTGCGAAGCCGCAAAAAAATTGAAAGTTAGAACCCATATTTTTTGTCCAGATACAAATGCACCCGCTCAATTTCATTCAGATTTTTTTACTAATGCTGATTACATGAATGAAGACGCTGTTTTGCAATTTGCAAAATCCGTTGATTTTATAACATATGAATTCGAGAACATTCCTTTAGAGACCATTAATAGTCTAACTAACAAATCAAAGATAAGGCCTGGGAAATTAAGTCTAGAAAAAAGCCAAGACAGATTATTAGAAAAAATATTTCTAGACAGCTTAAATATTAAAATAGCACCTTATGTTCAAGTAACTTCACCAGAAGATATTTCAAAAGCACAAGATAAGTTTGGAGAAAGCATTCTAAAAACCCGTACCTTGGGATATGATGGAAAAGGTCAGATAAAAATAAAAAAAACAATTGATCCAATTTTCTATTTCAAAGAAGTAAAATCTAAATCAATAATAGAAAAAAAAATTGATTTCGAGTTTGAGGTTTCACAAATAATAGCGAGAGACTCTTATGGAAATATTGCAATATATCCAATTGTGAGAAACATTCATGAAAATCATATTCTTAAGCATACTTTTGCGCCCGCAGCATTGGAGGAAGATTTAGCAACTAAGATTCAAGAAATATCTAAGATCATTATTAAAGAGTTGAATCATGTTGGAGTCCTTTCAATTGAATTTTTTGTAACAAAAGGCGATGTTTTGGTTAATGAAATAGCTCCCAGGGTTCATAATTCTGGCCACTGGACCATCGAAGGATGTTCTGTTAGTCAATTTGAACAGCATTTAAGGTGTGTTATAGATGAAGAAGTACAAGATCCATCTTTTTTATTTGATGCTCACATGATTAATATAATCGGAGATGAAATAAAGGCTTGGACTAATAAAAGCGAAGAATCTAATGAATTTGTTCACTTATACAAGAAAAAAAATATTAAAGATGGCAGAAAGATGGGCCACGTTACATACATATATGAAAAAGATGAGTTACCCAAAAACCTTTAATTTCATTATATTTATTTCAAAACTAGACATTATTAATGACTTTTGATAATCAGAAGCCTTGTTATAAGGAATTATATTTTTTATGGAAGTTTCAGTTCGAGACAATAATGTAGAGCAAGCACTCCGTGTGTTAAAAAAGAAGATGCAAAGAGAGGGTATTTTTCGAGAAGTTAAATTGAGAAATAGCTACGAAAAACCTTCTGAAAGGAAAGCTCGAGAAAAATCTGAGGCTATCCGCAGAGCTAGAAAACTTTCACGTAAAAGAGCTATGCGAGAAGGATTAATTCCTATGCCAAAAAAGACACCCTATAATAAAGAATTCTAATTTTTATAAATTTGAGGATATTTCTTCTGTCATTTTCTTTGCATCTGACAATAACATCATAGTATTTTCCTGATAAAACAAATCATTATCAATACCTGCATAGCCAATACCTAGACTCCTTTTAACAAAAAGAACTGTCTTTGCGTTTTCTACTTCTAATATTGGCATTCCGTATATTGGGCTCTGAGGATCATTCTTTGCTGCGGGGTTGGTAACATCATTTGCTCCAAGAACAAAAGCTACGTCTGTTTGAGAAAAATCCGAATTTATTTCATTTAGTTCAAATATTTCATCATAGGAAACATCTGCTTCTGCCAACAAAACATTCATATGTCCTGGCATTCTTCCAGCAACTGGATGAATAGCAAAAGAAACCTTAATACCCATTTTTTTCAGTTTATCAGTCATTTCTTTTAAAGCATTTTGAGCTCTTGCAACTGCCATGCCATATCCTGGAACAATTATTATAGAACTAGCATTTTTTAATATGAAAGAGGCATCATCTGCCGATCCTATCTTAACAGGTTTATTTTCATTGCTAGATATTCCGATCGATTCTTCCCCAAAACCACCCATAATCACGGCTATAAAGGAGCGATTCATCGCTTTACACATAATGTAGGATAGAATTGCTCCTGAAGAGCCTACCAATGCACCAGTTATAACTAACGCAAGATTTCCTAAGGTGAAGCCTATAATTGCTGCAGCAAAACCTGAATAAGAGTTTAGCATTGAAATTACAACAGGCATATCTGCTCCACCGATTGGAATGATCAACAATAGACCGAGAGACAAAGCTAAAATTGTTATAATTAAAAATAATATGGTGTGATTAAATTGAATCTCGAAAAACATAGAAAAAGCGCCAATAAGAAAAATACAGAAAAGTAAGATATTTAATAGATGTCTAAATGGTAAGATAACGGGAGCACCAGTCATAGTCCCTTGAAGTTTCAAAAAAGCAATCACAGAACCTGAAAAAGTTATTGATCCAATTAAAATACCCAATAGCATTTCTATTAAACTAGAAACTTTAATTTGGTCCTCATAAATAAGTCCAAATGATTCAGGAGATAAAAACGCCGCCCAGGCTACACAAACTGCGGATAATCCTCCCATAGAGTTTAACGCGGCTACCATCTGAGGCATGTCCGTCATCGCGACTTTCTTTGATAAGATTCCACCTATTGTTGCACCTATAGTTATTCCTGAAACGATAAGAATCCAGTTAATCAAATGGTGATTATCAAGATTTACAATTGTAACAAGAAAAGCCAAAAACATTCCAAACATGCCTAGATAATTACCTACACGCGCAGTCTCTGGTGATGAAAGGCTCCTTATAGCCAAAACAAATAAGATACCTGATGTAAGATATAGAATGGATGTTAGGTCATTACTCATCTTTTCTAACCTTTTTCTTATACATTCCAAGCATTCTTTGGGTCACAAGGAAACCTCCAAAAATGTTAATTGATGCAAATATGAGAGCAAAAAAGGAAACAATTCTAGATATTAAGCCTAAAGGACCCTCAATATCTGCGCCTATGGCAATTATAGCTCCAACAATAATTACAGCAGAAATTGCATTCGTGACAGACATAAGAGGAGTGTGAAGCGCAGGTGTTACTGACCATACTACATAATAGCCAATAAAGACTGCCAAAACAAAAATACTTCCGTAAAAAACTATCGGACTTATGTCCATAACCTTATCCTATTTTAATTATTAAAATCTTCACGAATTTTACTATCTTTTACTATGGACGTAGTGGATACCACTTCGTCATCTAAACAAATCTTGTCTTTATTTTTAGGATCAACAAGAAGTTCTAAAAATGAGAATAAATTTCTTGAATAAAGGTTTGAAGCATCGGGCGCAATACCACCTATTAATGATAAATCTCCAACAATTTTTATATCATTCACCTCTACAATTTCTCCTGATTTGGATAACTCACAATTTCCTCCATATTCTATTGCCATATCCACAATAATCGAGCCTGCTTTCATTGACAAAGCTTCTTGTTCACTTATCAAAATAGGAGCCTTTTTTCCCGGTACAAGTGCAGAGCAAACTATTATGTCTTGATTTTTAATATGTTCAGCAACTAATTTTCTTTGTTCCTTTAGATGCTCTTCGGACATTTCTTTAGCATATCCTGAATCATCCTCTGCATCCTCATCTGTGTCTACTATTATAAAAGATGCTCCCAAGCTTTCACATTGTTCTGCTGCTGCTTTCCTAACATCAGTTGCTGAAACTACAGCTCCTAGCCTTTTTGCTGTAGCTATAGCTTGAAGTCCCGCAACACCAACTCCCATAATAAAGACTTTTGCGGGAGCCACAGTTCCAGCGGCAGTCATCATCATCGGCATAGATTTAGAATAAAGAAAACTCGAAAGGATTATTGCACGATAACCAGCCAAATTTGATTGTGAGGACAAAGCATCAATTTGTTGAGCTCTAGAAATTCTAGGAACTAATTCCATAGAAAAAGCGTTTATAGATTTTCTAGCTAACAATTTTAAAATATCTTTATTTCTATAAGGATTTAATAGCCCTACTAAATTTGTATGTGGTTTTAAATCAGAGAGAATCTCTTCACTGGGCATATTAACTGACAAGATTATACCGCTATTATCAAGAATTTGATCTAAGTTAGAGATTTTAGCTCCTACATCTTCATAAGCTTTGTCTGAAAAAAGACTTGCGCTACCCGCTTTGGTCTCAATATAAACTTCATGTCCTTTCGATATAAGTTTCTTAGCAATGTCTGGGACCAATGCAACTCTTTTTTCGAGAGGATCTCTTTCTTTTATTGCTGATATTTTCATAAACCCGATCTAAAACAAAAAACAAGAACACTGTGTTACGATATTAAATTTAAGTTTTCTAGTTATTTTTGAAATTTTTCTTTCCAGTCTTTGTAACTCATATCGTAAACAATCTCTCTTGCTTGCTCTAGAGATACTTCTTCATTAAGAGCGATAGCTTCTTCTCTATACCATCTGGAAAGACAGTTTCTACAAAACCCAGCTACATTCATTACATCAATATTTTGTACATCTGTCCTTTTTTGAAAATGTTTTATGAGCCGTCTAAAAGCTGCAGCCTCTATTAAAAATTTTTTATCCTCATCCATTTTTTAACCTATCAATCATTTTGATGTTATTATTGGTTCATAATCTTCATATTGACCATATTTTATCTGATATAAAATTAAATCCTCATAAAACTAATGCAGACTCTTCGTCCAGAAAATATACATTTGTGCAAACATCCTAGGATTTTCTTTTTCTAGCTCTTGCCAGTTCTTTAAATCAGAAATATTTAAATCATTCGGATATTTAGTTTTATAAAAGTCCTTGTAACTCTGATATTGATTATCAAATTCTATAAATTCTAATCCTACTTTATCTAACAAGTCAAAAACTTCGATTAAACTATAATTTACTTCTCTTGGATGGAATAGAAGATCACGAATATCATAAGCAGAATAAAAATCTGGGCTTCTTTGAACAAACTCCGTTCCTAAAAGCCTTTTATCATTACTTTTAATTAAATTTCTAACCCTTCTTATATCATTAATGCTATTCCTATATCCAAATTCGTTAATTTTATTCTGTAGGCTTACAATTTCTTTTCTAGCAAGGGAACTGTATAATGCTAGTTTGATAACTCCATCTTGTTTTAACAATTTTTTCAAAACATTTAAGCCTTCTTCGGGTTTATCAAGATGATGAAGAACCCCGCACGATGTTATGATATCAAATTTCTTATTGAAATTTCCTAGATTTAAAATATCAGACTGTAAAAATTCAATGTTCGTTATTGAGCTTTCATGCATCTTTTTTTTGGCATAACATAAACTTGGTAAGCTGAGATCAACTGCTAAAATCCTTGAATTAGAGAAAAGGCTTGCCATGTTTACTGCTTCTTGACCTGTGCCGCATCCTGCAACTAAAATCTCGTATTCATTGTCAAAGGAGATTTTATTCTCTAGATACCTAGAAGTATAACCGAATGTAACAGATTGTTCTTGAGTATTGATATTTAGCCTGCCCTTCCACCTTGGATAAGGATAATTCTCATATTGGTCCTTAACTTTCTTAGATACATCATCTGTGATTTCACCAAATCTTTTTATTGAAGTTGAAATTTCACTGACCTCAATAGACTCTTCTATTTGAGCTACAATGATTTCTTTCAAGCTATCCGGGAATGAATCTTTGTTTTTGATTAACCACTTATAAATTTTCTCTTCTTCTTTATAAGGGTAATAACACCCCATTATTATAATCTTCAAAATATTAGGTTCTCTATTATTTTCGATTGAAAGAGATATAGAATAAATCAAATCCCGCAAGAACTTTTTCTCTTGCTCTGAAACATTCCAAATAAAACCATTGTATTCACACTGAATATTTATGTAACTAGCAATATTAATAATATTAGATTTCGAATCTCCTTCAAAAAACTTATAGCTTTCAAGAATAAATTTTCTTAATTTGGTGTAAATATTTTCCGAATATCTAGACATTACTAAATTGGTCTTAAGGTATTGACCAATAACACTTGAACTCATCTTAGTAAGAAAATCACTATTAGTTAATATTTCTGGATAATCATCTATTAGAATGGAAATGAATTCTTCATTCCAAATAATGTTATTCTCCTTTCTAAGATTTTTTGGCAAAATATCTTTATCAAAATCTTTAAAGATAAATTTCAGAAAATCTATCTGCGTTGCTGGTAAATGAGTATTAGAAAACAAAAGCCTTGAAAGTGCAGATAAAATCTGGCTGCTATCATCGGGATAATCTTTATCTTGTAATCTGTTCAGAGAATCGCAAAAAACCTTTCTCGCAGAAAGAAATCTAACAGAACTTGATTCTGAATTTATAACTTTAGAAGAGCATTCTAGAGATTTAACATATAAATTGCTTTTAAAGTACATCATAGCTAAATTAGCTATTCCCATAACATTTGGTTCTATTCGCATTGCCTCTTCAAGTGCTAATATTGCTTCTTTTCTCTTCCCAATAGACCAGTAAAGAGAGGAGATATTATTTAAAGACCGAAAGCTTGGTTTAATGGAAAGAGACTTTTTATAGGATTGAANAGCTTGATNGTTTCTGCCTAACTTCTGAAAAATTAAACCTTGGCTAAATANNGNGTCAACATCTTTGGGTTCAATTTCTATNGCAGCATTAATNAACTCAAGAGCTTTATCAAAATTCTTTTGCTCTAATAATTTTATTGCTTCCNCTTTTAGATCAGAATATTTTTNCATATCAAGCCAATTTAATTTCTAAATTTTATTCCCTAAAACAAAGTATTGGAACCAAAAAANTTTTCTTCAAATATCTCTTTATTTTTTTCATTCAATAGTAANGGTTTAGANAACAAATTAGCCATATTAAGAACCTTATTTTGATCCGTAATCAAATCTTGTTTAATTTCTATTAACAGGTGAGGTAGACCCCTTGATGTTGCATGCTTATAAAGGGTATCGTTTCTTAACCTTCCGGAATAAGGTTTGTTATCTCCTATTTTTAGATTCTCATTTTCTTTAAAATACCGTAAGAAGATTTTGATCATTCTGTCGTCTTTATCCCACAAGAAGCCCAAGTCAAATGATCTGTCTTTTCCCTTCCATGATGATGAAAAGCTATGAATGGAGACTATGCAAGGGAAAAGTCCTTTTTCTCTGGCTCTATTAATACATTCTTCAATCTTTCTATGATAAGGTCTATAAAACTTGTTAATTCTATACTTCCTCTCTTCTTTTTCTTTCTTTAGGTCATCGTAAATATTCCCAGGAATTTTATTTCTGTCAGATATTTTCATTATTAAGGTTCGATCGTCCAACCCACGATTTGGATCAACTAACAGCCTCGAAAAACCAGACATTATTAAAGGACATTCGAGAATATCAGCAAGACTAATTGCAACTTCCCTCGCTCCAATATCGTAAGCAATATGGGTGTCTAAAACTGATTCACCTAAACCAAGATTATTATATTCTTGAGGAATAAAATTTGATGCATGGTCACATATTACAAGAAAGTTACTTTCTTTATCTCCATTAAAAATATTTATCATTTTTTTATCGCTTATATGAAAACATAAAATATATCAAAAAGATTTTAACAAAAATTTTTCTAATCTGTTACAAGGTAATCATGAATATTAAAGAAATGGTTCAAAGAAAGACAAAAATTCTTGCTACGCTTGGGCCCTCCTCTAGTACTATTAAAAAAATAATTCAATTATCAAAAGCTGGCGCTAATGCATTTAGACTCAATTGTTCTCACTTGGATGAAAAAGATCTTGTTGATTATATTAAAAAAATCAGAAGAGCAGAAGAGCTATTAAAAAAACCTATAGGTATCTTAGTTGATTTACAAGGGCCTAAAATTCGTATTGGTCCAATTGATGAAGAAGAAAATTTCCTAACAAAAGGAGATATATTCATACTAGATTCCTATAAAGATCTTGGAAACAACAAAAGAGTATTTTTACCTTACAAAAAAATATTTTCTTCCGTAAAAAAGGGTCAGCTTATCTTATTAGATGATGGTAAAATCCATCTAGAAGTTATAAATGTTAAAGCAACTCAAATTAAGACTAAGGTTCTACAGGGTGGTTTATTAAGATCAAATAAGGGCATTAATCTACCTCAAACTGCTCTTAGGACATCAGCACTATCTTCAATAGATAAGAAGTTTGCAAATCTCGCAGTAGATGAGGGTGTTGACTGGATAGCGTTATCTTTTGTTCAAAAACCTAGTGATATTAAAGATTTAAAGAAAATTTGTACCAATAAGGTATCAATAATGGCTAAAATTGAAAAACCCTCCGCGTTAAACTATATTGATGAAATCGCTGACCTTGTAGATGGCATAATGATAGCAAGGGGAGATTTAGGTGTGGAGTTACCAATTGAATCTGTTCCTGGTTGGCAAAAAAAAATAATACGTGTTGCAAGAATGAAAGGTAAACCTGTGGTCGTCTCAACACAAATGCTTGAATCCATGACATCTTCATTAATGCCAACTAGAGCAGAAGTTTCTGATGTTGCTAACGCTGTCTTTGAAGGAGCAGATGCTGTAATGTTGTCTGCTGAATCTGCATCTGGGAATTATCCAGTAGAAACTGTTCAGATGATGAATAAAATTGCACTTAATATTGAAAATGATGATAATTACAATATTATTCTATCGCGGCAACTAGAACAGACACCTGATACTACTCCTGATGCGATAGCAACGGCAGCTAAAACTTTAGCAGACGAATTATCATCGCCAATTATTGTATGTTATACAGAATCAGGCTCGACTGGTATCAAGGTATCGAGGGTAAGACCTAGCCAAACAATATTAACAATCACCCCGGTTATTGAAACAGCGAGAAAACTTTCATTAACATGGGGTGTTCTTTGTTATCTTCAAAAAGATGAAAGTGATCTTGAACATATGATAGAGCTTGCAAAAATAACGGTAAAAAAGAGTGGTTTAGCTTTCACTGGGGACAAAGTTGTTATAACTGCAGGAGTGCCACTGAAGGTTCAAGGAACGACAAACCTAATAAGAGTAACAACAGTAAAATAAAAATGCTTTTTAGCCCTGACGCGCCTTAAAACGTTTGTTATTTTTATTTATGACATAAAGACGGCCTTTTCTCTTAACAAGACGATTGTCTCGATGTCTATCCCTTAGAGATTTCAAAGAATTTTTTACTTTCATTTAAAGTTCCTTATATGAGCGGAAACTAAAACTTAGTCATCAATTTGTCAATAATACAATGGATTATTAGATTCAAATAAAATAGCATAATTACATAATTCGTTTGAGGTAAAATGTCTAAAAAATATGATTATGCACTTGTGAGTGGGGGTTTTGATCCAGTTCATCTTGGTCATCTAGAGCTAATAAAAGGAGCTAAGCTAATAGCTGGAAAAGTGATAGTACTCCTTAATAGTGATAAATGGTTGAAAAGAAAAAAGGGGAAACCATTCATGAATGAAAAACAAAGGACGGAAATCCTTCTTGAGTTTTCTAGCGTTCATGAAGTAATTGTTCAAGATGATGATGATGATGATAGCAGTAACATAGCTATAGAAAACTTTTTTATTAATCATCCAAATAAGAAAATTTGTTACTGTAATGGCGGAGATCGAAGTCAAATTAAAGAAATACGTGAAGGAAAAACTTGTAAAGAACTAGGGGTGGATCTGAAATTTGGAGTTGGGGGAAATAATAAAATAGAAAGTAGCAGTAATCTTACAAAAAATTATCTTGCAGATGTTGAAATGAGACCATGGGGTCAGTTTCATGTAATTGCTAAAGGACAAGGATATCAAGTAAAAGAAATTATTGTAAATCAAAATAGCAAGCAATCTCTACAAAAACATCAATATAGATCCGAGTGTTGGCAAATAATAAATGGTAGATGTCAAATACAACTCGGCAAAGAAGTGATGCAACTCTCAAAAGGTGAGAATATATTTATACCTCAAGGGATCTTTCATCGTGTTGAAAATATTGGTGATAAGGAGCTTATTTTTGTTGAGATTCAAATTGGCGATAGAATTGAAGAGGGAGATATAATTCGCGTAGAAGATGATTACGGTAGAGTATAATCTAAGGTCTCATAGATGTTTTGAAGATCTCTTTAGGCTCAACCCTAGTTTCAATTGAAAGATCTAACCAAAAAATAAGTTTTTTTCTGGTATCCCTAGGATCAATGATTTCATGGACGGAAAAATTTTCAGCTCTAGGAAAAGGTGATGATCTTTTTGCAAGCATTTCTTCCAACTCCCTTCTTTTGGAATCTGGATCTTTTGCGCTCTCTATTTCTTTTCTAAAAGCGATTGCTACTCCTCCCTCGACAGGAAGTGTACCGGTTTCAGCACTGGGCCATGACAATACATACCCATTGGGAGAAAAATGCGCTGCGCCAGCAACACCATAAACTTTTTTTATTATTACGCTGGCCCAAGGAACTTTTGATTGCATTACCGCCGTAATTGCAGCAGTCCCATGTCTTATAGTTCCAGCCTCTTCGGAATCTTGACCTATCATAAAACCAGGCTCATCGACAAAACTCAAGACCGGTAAGTTAAAAGTATTAACGAAATCAATAAAGCGTCTTAGCTTCAATGAGGCAGAACTAGTCATAGCTCCAGCATAAATTGTACAGTCATTTGCGAGAACAGCTACTGAATGTCCATTTAAACGCGCTAATCCGGTTATAATGCTGGGACCATAATTTTTTCCCATCTCAAAAAAACTTTGTCTGTCGAGAATAAGTTCTAGTACTTTCCTCATAGAATAAGTTTTTCTTCTATCTTTGGGTATAACCGAAATAAGCTCTTCTTCAATTCTATCAACTTTATCAATTGAAGTAATTCTTTTAGCAAATTTCAAATAATTATCGGGAAGATATGACAAAAACTTCTTAATCTGATCCAATGCATCTTCCTCATTTTCTGCTACATTATCAACCACTCCTGAACGTAAATGAACATCAGGACCTCCTAATTTCTCCTTTGAAATATCCACACCAAGAGCTCTTTTTACAACTGCTGGTCCTGCTATTAGCACTTGTGCGTTTTTAGTCATAACAGAAAAATGGGATGCAACCAATCTTGCTGCTGGTAGTCCTGCGACCGGCCCTAATGCTGCAGTTGCAACTGGAATTACTCCTAAAGTTTCACCAAGGGCTTGGAATCTGTTTTTTGAAAAAACAGGTTCCCCGCTAGGGACAGTAGGTTTTTTTGCTGAGCCACCGGATCCTGCTACTGAGCCCCCTCCTCCCTCATGAAGTCTGACTAAGGGAATTTTAAACTGTAAGGCAAGTTCTTCAGTATAAACGCTTTTTCTTAATCCGGCTGGATTTGGTGATCCTCCCTTTAAGGTAAAATCTTCACCTCCGATGATAATTGACCGACCCTCAAGTTTTCCAAAACCTAATAAAAAATTAGCAGGCGTAAAATCTAACAATTTCCCCTTTTCGTCATATTTAGAAGATCCTGAAGCCTTACCAATTTCTTCAAAGGAGTTTTTATCAAGAATATAATCTATTCTTTCTCTTACAGTTTTTCTACCCTTCTCATGTTGGTTTTTAACGGCAACATTTCCTCCTTGCCTTTTAGCTAACTCTTTCCTTTGTTTAATCTCTTCAACTTCATCTTTCCAAGACATTTCTTTTCCTGTTTATTACATTTCATATATTATAAAAAAAATTTATAAATTAGAAATAGACTCAATGTTTAATTACAAAAACGCACCCTATGTGGAACTAAAAGATTATCACGCACCAGCAGGTATACAATCTTATTTTGTACCAATGAATGACGGAAAAAAATTAAGGGTTTGCTTGTGGGTTTCTGATGATCCTAAGATTAACTACCGTGGAACCATTTTATTGCAACAAGGACATAATGAGTTCGTAGAAAAATACTATGAAGTTATTGATGAGTTACTTAAAAGAAACTTCGCTGTGTTGTCGTTTGATTGGCGTGGTCAAGGCATGTCGGAGAGGTTAATTATTGATCAAAATAAGGCTTTTATTGAAGATTTTAAAGATCACGATAACGATTTGAGCTTTATTTTAGAAAATATATTAGTTCCTAATTTTCCGAAACCAATTATTGGAATAGGACATTCGATGGGAGGTTGCATTATGTTATCCGCTTTATATAAACATAAAAAAACCTTTAATTCTGTTGTCTTATCTGCACCAATGTTGGGTTTTAGAAATGAATCATTGCTCATGCCTTTAATATCTTTAATGCGACTAATGAATATGGGTCAATCCTATCTCATTGGGTCCAAGCCTAATATGGGTAAAGAGATATCTTTTTCTAGAAACGATGTTACTTCGGACAGATTTAGATACCAAAGGACGCAAAGATTAGTTAGAAAGAACCCTAATTTACGGCTTTGGGGCATAACCGGTTCTTGGGCATATGCAGCAAAAACACGATTAGAAAAAATTAGAAGCGAGGGCTGGGCGGAAGAAATAAAAGAAAATGTGATGATAATGAATAGCATAAATGACAAAGTAGTAGACCCTATAAAAACTGAAATTGTTTCAAGTAGAATGACGAATAGCAAAATTATCAATTTTTCTTCTGAACATGAAATTCTTATGGAAAAGGATCACCATCGGAATAAATTCTGGAAAAATTTTGACGAATTTATAGAGGTAAATATTAACGCTTAATGACCATACCTTGACCTGTTGGCAACTCAACAACGCTATAATCTATGTTTTTAAAAAAATCAGTTTCTTGATCGTGCTGTTCTTTATAGGCAGTCTGACCAAAATCATCTAAAATTAAAATTCCTCCAGGCACAATTCTATCGAAGAAGAGTTTAAGAAGAGCTATTTCTGTCTCAGCAGAATTCAAATCCATGTGAACAAAAGAAATTTTTTCTGGGATGTTTTCTTCAAAGCTTTTTGGTAACAAGCCCTTGATTATATTGACAAAATTATAAGATGAAAGCATATCTCTAACTTCCTCATAAAGTTTAGGTGAGTGTTTAGGGCCTTTTTCAGTTGGTGGATTATCAAAGATATCATAGAGGAAGAAAGTTTTATCGAAATCCTTCAACTCATTATACTCAATTAAAAATTTTGCCACTTTTGCATCATAACAACCAAATTCTATGAAATCACCATTAAGATTTCTGCAATGATTCATAGCCCACGCTAGAACATGAACTCTCCAAATAATTGAGGCATGAAGTTCGTCAGAAGCAAAAATCTGATTTGCTAAATTCGCAAATTTTTCTTCCTCTAAGAAACCTACGACTCGAGATATAGTGATTAAATTATCAGCTACAAATATTTGAGAATCTTTCTCATTAATCTTATGAATGGAGGACAGTTGGTTAAGCCACTCTCTAAGTCTCGGAGCGCCTCCGAAAACAAACCTTGGTGAAGGTTTAAAATAAGTCATTATTATCCTCTAAAGTTTATTTTTGAAAAATCAACTTATTAAAATTTCCTGAGCATGTAAAAATAATTCTTCACTACATGCTGCTATTATTTTTCCTCCATTAGAAGGATCCTCATTATTCCATGTCGAAATGTATCCGTTAGATGCCTTTATAATTGGTATTAATGCTTGAATATCATATGGCTCAATATTGGTTTCAACTATTAAGTCAATGTATCCCGACGCCAATAAACAATAAGAAAGAGCATCTAATCCGTATCTCGAGTATGAAACCTCTCTTCTTAATTTAAGGAAAACATCTAAATCATCATTCTCAAACATTGCTGGATCTGTGCACGATAGAACAGCATTCTTTAAATCTTTATTATCTTTTGAGGTTATTTTTATAACATTTCCATTTCTAATTAAAAAAGAGCCTTTAGGTGAACCTATATATCTTTCACCAATATATGGTTGGTCAGCTATGCCCATAATAGGAATATCTCCATTATTTAATGCGATCAGAGTTGTCCATACCGGAACACCAGCAATAAAGGCCTTGGTACCATCAATAGGATCAATAACAAAGTGTATATCACTTAAATCAGAGGTGGATTTAATTTCTTCTCCTAGTATTCCAAAATTCGGATATTTTTTCTTAATCTCATTCCTCAATAACTTCTCTATTTCAATGTCAACATTTGTAACCGGATTAAAAATATCAGTACTTTTATTATTTATTGTAAAGTTCGACCTAAAGTATTTGAGCGAAATTTCAGAAGCTTTATCAGAGAGATAATTTAAGAAAAGGCTCATCTCTTCTTCATTTATCGTCGTAATTTTATTCTGCTGCATAATTCTTCCTGTTTCGATGGTAAAGAAAGCTTCCAATCTCACTGACTAAATCTTTTAAAAATATCTTAAGAGGATCAATATTTGGCTTCAAATCCAAATTCTTTTCGTGCATATAAAGATCTTTTCTTATTTCAAGCTGAATAGCATTAATTCCTTTTTTAGGTCTTCCGAACCTTTTAAGAAAATACTGCCCTGAAAAAGGTTGGTTGTAAGAAACATTATAATTATATTGCTGCAAATAATTCAAAATATAATTTGAAATTTCAACCGAACAAGAATTTCCATTCCTGTCACCTACAACAAACTCACTCAACTCTTTATCATTCACATTCTTCTCTTTAGAGGGCATAGAATGACAATCAATAATTAGTATTTCATTATATTTGTTCTTTAAAAGATGCATAAGTTTTTCGGTATTTTGATACCAAGGATAGTAGCATTTATTCATTCGAGAAAGGTAAACTTTCCAATCCATCTTGTCTTTATAAAGCAATTTACCATTTACTGATCTCGTATGAATTAATCCTATTCCAGACCTGACTAATCGAGAATCTTTGAAAGTCACATTATTTGGATAATTTTTAAAATCCCTATTATCTAACTCTAATGGATCTCTATTTACATCAACAAAAACTCTTGGAAAATTAGCATAAAGAGAATTTATTTCTTGGTTAATACACTCTGAAAAAAGATAATCCAGATATGCATCTTCTGAAACTCTTAATTCTTCTTCTGAAACCTTTAAAGATTTTAAAAAGTCTTTGAAATATCGCCTTCCACTGTGAGGAAATAACAAAATAATCGGGTAGTCAGTATTCTTATATTCTCTTATTTTTATATATTCTTGCATGGAAATGAACTTTATTATAAAAACTTTAATCACAATTTTATTTTTAGGGTTAAAGCATATAATATTGGAAATGATTATTCAAAAGAAATGGACTTAGATCATGACTGATCAATTGCAAAAATTTATGGAAGAAGCTTTAACGTCTTATTCAGATGGAAACCTTGATTTAGCCGAAGAAAATTTCAAAAAAATTCTTTCCTTAGATCAAGAAAATTATCAATCAATTTATAATCTAGGAATTATTTCGTTCAGTAGGAAAAAATATACTCAAGCTGAAGAATATTTTTTAAAGGCATTTGAATTAAATAAAACTGAGAAATATCTAATAAGCTTAATTGAATTATTTATCATAATAAAAAATTATGGCAATGCGGCAAAAATAATGGAAACTAATGCCTTGTTAATTAATAAATCAAAAAAGAAAGAATTTGATGATAAAATTGTAAAATTTAGAGAATTTGATGAAATAGGAAGCATATTAAACAAGATTCGTATAAATAATGGAAAAGATAACGAATCCTTTTTTCTAACAGATAAAAATTTAGAAAAAGAATTAAAGAATAGAATTGAAAAAGCTCTGATCCTATACTCAGAAGATTCATTGGTATGGGCTATTTATGGTCAATTTCTTCTGATTAATGAAGAAAAAAAGAACGAAAAAGTAAGAGATTATAATGAAACCCTCAAGGCTTTTCAGCATTCCATGAATATTAAGGAGGAAAACCTTCCAGCTATCATAAACCTTGGTATTATGTATCGAAGGACCAGACAATTTGATAAAGCTAGAGATACATATAATCTGGGTAAAAAATATTTCCCTAATGAATATTTAATATTTTATAACTCTTCACTTCTTTTTACTGACAATAAAGATTTTAAAAATGCTGAAATAGATCTATTAAAAGCCGTTGAGTTACAACCGAATAATTATGATGCATACACCAATCTTGGAAAATTATACAAAGATATGAACAATATTGAATTATCTGAAAAGAGTTATAGAAAAATGATTGAAATTGATCCAAAAAAAGCTCAAGGATATAGGGGATTAGGAGCTATAATGATT
>PCCF01000021.1 GCA_002731945.1 Rhodobiaceae bacterium
GCTCCTCAAGAAGAAGCCGCTCCTCAAGAAGAAGCCGCTCCTCAAGAAGAAGCCGCTCCTCAAGAAGAAGCAAAAAAAGACGAAGATTCTGAAAACACTAAAAAGGGCGACAAAAAACAAGAAAAGAAATAGTGTTTTCGTGTGGAGATTAATGAAAAAGATTTAATCTACGTTGCCAAAGTTAAAAGCACCAGAGGTGTAAATGGTGAGGTAAGCGTAAGTTCTTTATTTGAAGTTCCTCAATCAATAGAAAGATACAAATATTTTTTTGTTGAAGGTAGTTGGAGTAAGATAAATGTTTCACGAACAAAGATTTTTAAAAAACACATTAGCATAAAATTTGAAGAATCAAACAATATCCATGACGCGGATAATCTTGAGGGTAAGAAATTATATATTCAAAAAAATCAACTTCCAATATTAAGCGAAGAAAGTTGGTATCATTATGATTTGATTGGTTTATCTGTAAAAGATTTAGATAACAACTTATTAGGAAAAGTTTCTGGTGTACATAATTTTGGAGCCGGTGATATTGTAGAAATTGAGTTTATTGATGGCAAAAATGAAATGTTACTTTTTGATAAGTCTTTTATAAAAGACGTTGATGTTGAAAAAAATAAGATAGTGATAGATAAAACAGGGGTGTAGATGTCTTGGAAAGTAAATGTTTTGACGATTTATCCAGAAATGTTTCCGGGGCCGTTAAGTGAAAGCTTATCTGGAAAAGCACTAGAAAAAGGAATTTGGAGTCTGAAAGTTCTAAATATTAGGGACTATGGTTTAGGAAAACATAGTGAGGTAGACGACAAACCTTATGGAGGTGGACCTGGTATGATAATGCGAGCTGATGTTTTGGATATGGCAATAAAAGAAGGATTGGAAAAAACAGAAGATGATTTACCATTGGTTTATCTATCTCCTAAAGGTCGTCTTTTAAATCAAAAAACAGTGAATTCATTTGCCCAAGGAAAAGGTGTTTCCATAATTTGTGGACATTTCGAGGGAATAGATCAAAGAATTCTTGAGGTTTACAATATTGAAGAAATCTCTATTGGAGATTACATTTTATCAGGAGGTGAAATTGCCTCTATGGTTTTTTTAGATTCTATTGTACGAACTTTACCGGGTGTGATAGGAAACACTCATTCTGTGGTTGAAGAGTCTCTGGAAAACAATCTTTTGGAATATCCTCATTATACCAAACCCCAAAACTTTAAGGGTATGGATGTTCCCGATGTTCTTTTATCTGGTGATCATGAGGCTATTAGAAAATGGAGGTCCCAAAAGTCACTCGAAATTACTAAAAAACAACGCCCTGAGCTTTTAAAAAATAAAAAAGACTGATAAAAACAAAATTAGGGTGACTTATTTGTTAAGAATGTGTTAATTGGGCATCTTGTTTTAGTTTTGGAAGACATTTATGTTATGTTTTCGGGTTAGGTTTTTATGGACAGAATCGAAATATTAGAAAATAAGCAAATTGAACATTTGTTAGAGAACAAAGAAATTCCCGAATTTCGTGCGGGAGACAATATTGCTGTCAAAGTTTTAGTTCGTGAGGGAGCTAGAGAAAGATTTCAAGTTTTTGAAGGAGTCTGTATTGCGCGTTCAGGCAAAGGGCTTAATCAAAATTTTACAGTTAGAAAGATCTCCTACGGAGAAGGCGTTGAAAGAGTTTTTCCACTTTATAGTCCAATGGTAAATTCTATTGATGTAGTTAGAAAGGGTAAGGTAAAGAGATCAAAATTATATTACCTTAGAAATCGAAGAGGTAAATCAGCTCGGATAGCTGAACGTCAATCCTCTACTGAGAAGAAAGATAATGTTGCTAAGAAAGCTGATTCAGGGTCTGCTCTTCCAATCGAGGAAGATAATAGTAACGAAGAGTAGAAACATACTTCTTGTTGAGAGTCTTAATGACAGAACATGACACAACCAAAAACAATTTATGATAAGATTTGGGAGTCTCATCTTGTATACCAAGGAAAAGATGGTTCCTTAATATATATTGATCGTCACCTAGTTCATGAGGTTACAAGCCCGCAAGCATTTGAAGGGCTTCGTTTATCTGATAGGTTTGTGAGACAGCCAAAAAAAACACTTGCCGTTGCTGATCATAATGTTCCAACTGAAGATCGTTCTAAAGGTATTGAAGACGAAGAGTCGAGAATACAAGTCGAAGCATTACGGCAGAACTGTGAGGATTTTGGAATTGAATTTATTGGAATGGATGACTTACGACAAGGAATTGTCCATATAATTGGACCTGAACAAGGTTTTACCCTTCCTGGATCTACAATCGTATGTGGTGACAGTCACACCTCTACCCATGGGGCCTTTGGCGCTTTAGCCGTTGGTATAGGGACATCAGAAGTAGAACACGTCCTTGCAACTCAGACTTTAATTCAAAAGAAATCAAAAAACTTTAATGTACAGATCGTTGGAAGATGTCCTGAATATATAACAGCTAAGGATTTAGCTTTATCTGTCATTGGAGCAGTGGGAACGGCTGGCGGGACAGGTTTTGTAATAGAATATTCTGGAAACGTTGTTGAAAGCTTAACTATGGAAGGGAGAATGACCTTGTGCAACCTTACTATTGAGGCTGGAGCAAGGGCAGGTTTAATTGCTCCTGACAATAAAACTTATGAATATTTACAGAATCGTCCGATGACCCCAAAAGGTGAGTTGTGGGAATCAGCATTAAAGTATTGGAAAACTTTGCCAAGCGATAAAGACGTCCACTATGACAAAACTATAACAATAGATACAAAAAACTTAGCACCTTTAGTTACCTGGGGAACTAGCCCTGAAGACGTTATTGAGATTGGAGGAAATATCCCCATACCTGAGGAAATTGAAGATGATTCTAAGAAAAATGCAATAAAACGTTCATTGGAATATATGGGTTTAGAGGCGGGAGCCCCTATAAAAGGCCTTAAAATTGATAAAGTTTTTATAGGGTCTTGCACTAATGGGCGCATTGAAGATTTAAGAGATGCAGCAAGAATTCTTAAAGATAAAAAAGTATCTGAACATGTTGATGCTATGGTTGTTCCCGGATCAGGTTTAGTAAAAGCTCAAGCAGAAAACGAAGGTCTGGATAAGATTTTTATGGAATCAGGTTTTGATTGGCGTGAACCTGGTTGCTCAATGTGTCTCGCAATGAATGCTGACAAACTATTGCCTGAAGAAAGATGTGCTTCAACTTCTAATAGGAATTTTGAAGGGCGGCAAGGAAGAGGAGGAAGAACACATTTGCTTAGTCCGAAGATGGCAGTCGCCGCCGCGGTCATGGGTCATTTGGCTGATGTAAGGGAATTGGATAGCTAGAGAAATGGAAAAATTTACAAATATTAAAGGTATTGCTGCCCCGATGCTCACAACAGATGGGAATCAATTTTCTATGATGATTAATGTTGATACCGATATGATAATTCCGAAGCAGTTTTTAAAAACAATCAAACGAACAGGTTTAGGAAAAAATCTCTTTCACGAAATGAGATATGATTATGATGACAATGAGATAAAAACTTTTATCTTGAATAAAGAACCTTTTAGTAAAGCAAAAGTGTTATTGGCTGGTAATAATTTTGGTTGTGGTTCGAGTAGAGAACATGCCGCTTGGGCAATGTTAGATTTTGGTATACGCGTTATAATGGCCCCCACCTATGCAGATATTTTTTATAATAACTGTTTCAAAAATGGAATTTTACCAATTTGCTTATCTGAAGATGTTGTAAAATATCTGGCTGAATTTGCACTTAAAGGAGAAGAGTTTGAGATTTTCCTTAAGGAGCAGTCTATAAGGGTTAGTAATTATGAAGTTAACTTTGAAATAGATACTTCAAGCAAAAATTTTTTGTTAGAAGGTTTCGATGATATCGGATTGACTATGGAAGATTCAAATTTAATAGATATATATGAGGATGAGAGTAATACTAACTTACCTTGGTATTCTTTATAAAGTGGTTTTTTTATGACAAACAAAATACTCATTTTGCCCGGCGATGGTATAGGCCCCGAAGTTATGCAAGAGGTAGACAAGGTTATTGATTGGTTCAATAAAAACAAAGATTTTAAAGCAGAAACCGAATACGATTTAGTGGGTGGTGCATCTTACGACACCAATAAGACATCGATAAGTGATTCTACCATGACCCTAGCTAAGAAGGCTGATGCCATTCTTTTAGGTGCAGTAGGTGGGCCTAAGTGGGATAAAGTTGAGTACGAAAATAGACCGGAAGCCGGACTACTTCGTTTAAGAAAAGATCTTGATTTATTTGCGAACTTAAGACCTGCTACCTGTTTTTCAGCTTTGTCAGGTTCTTCAGCTCTGAAAAAAGAAGTTATTGAAGATCTCGATATCTTGATTGTTCGTGAGTTAACTGGTGGAATTTATTTTGGTGAACCTCGAGGCATTGAAGATCTTGGGAACAACAATAGAAGAGGAATTAACACCCAGGTATATGAAACATGGGAGATTCATCGTATTGCCAAAGTTGCATTTGAGTTAGCAAGAAAAAGAAATAACAAAGTTACATCTTCAGAAAAAAGAAACGTTATGGAATCAGGTCTCCTTTGGTATGAGGAGGTTAAAAGAATTCATGAAGATAAATATTCCGATGTTCAGTTAGAGCATATGCTAGCTGATAATTGCGGAATGCAATTAGTGAGATGGCCTAAACAATTTGATGTTATAGTCACTGACAACCTGTTTGGGGATATACTTTCCGATGTGGCCGCCATGTTGACAGGGTCATTAGGCATGCTGCCTTCAGCATCTTTAGGTGAATCTGAGGAATCTATTTTTAAGTCAGCACTTTATGAACCAGTGCATGGTTCTGCGCCAGATATAGCTGGAAAAGCTTTAGCAAATCCAATTGCATCAATACTTTCCTTCTCCATGTCTCTAAAATATAGTTTTAATAGACAAGAAGACTCAGATTTATTAGAGAAAGCAGTCTCAAATGTTTTGAACAAGGGTTTAAGGACTAAAGACATAAGTGATGGTTCAAAATATATTTCAACTAATGAGATGGGTGAATCTATCATTCAAGAATTGAATAATATATCTTAAGGATAAATTTATGGGTATTGGAATAGCTATAATTGGTGCTACCGGAAATGTTGGTAGAGAAATGCTAAATGTTTTGGATGAAAGCGATATCTCTATAGAACAAGTTTTTGCAGTCGCCTCGAATAAAAGTAAAGGAAAAACAGTAAAATTTGGTAGAAAGAATTTGATCGTTGAAGATTTGTCGGAATTTGATTTTTCAAAAGTTGACATTGCACTTTTTTCCGCTGGAGGAACAATTGCCGAGAAATATGCGCCTCTAGCGGCAAAAGAGAATTGCATTGTTATTGATAATTCTTCTAGATTTAGAATGGACGATGAAGTTCCTCTTGTTGTTCCAGAAGTTAATGTCGATGCAATAAAAGGCTATAAAAAAAGAAATATTATAGCCAATCCAAACTGTTCAACTATACAAATGGTTGTTGCGCTCCATCCTTTAAGACAATTAGCCAATATAACNAGGATAGTAGTATCAACATATAATTCAACATCGGGAGCTGGAAAAGAGGCCATGGATGAACTGTTTCAACAAACTAAGGGTATATTTAGNAATAATGAAATNGAACCGAAAATTTTNCAGAAACAAATAGCTTTTAATGTGATTCCTCAAATAGGGGCATTTGATGACAATGGTTANTCAGANGAAGAGAATAAAATGATCAATGAAACTAAAAAGATTCTATCTTCTGAAATTGAAGTGACAGCAACATGTGTTAGGGTTCCTACATTTATTGGCCATGCCGAATCTGTAAATGTGGAATTTGACAAACCCATTTCTATAGAAAATGCTATAGAGGTTTTAAAAAAGTCACCAGGTTGTGAGGTCCAAAACTACAAAGAGAATAATTATACTACTCCCATTGATTGTGTAGGTGATAATATGACTTTTATTTCAAGGATTAGGAAAGATGAATCTGTTGATAATGCTTTAAACTTATGGGTAGTTTCTGATAATTTAAGAAAAGGTGCGGCATTAAATACTGTTCAAATTTCTGAGATTCTGATTAGAGAATATTTGACTTAACTTTTTTGGGGAAATTAAGAATGACTAACGTTAAAGACAAAAATATTGAGCGCCCCTTATCACCTCATTTACAGATTTATCATCCTTCATTCTCAATGATTATGTCTATATTTCACAGAATAACAGGTGTTGTACTTTATTTAGGAATATTTTTTTTATTACTATGGTATTTTTCAATTTTCTTTGGTGCTGAGACATTTAATTTAGTTAGTGCAATTTTATCAACACAGTTATCTAAAATAACTTTATTCTTTTTCGTTTGGATTTTTTTTCATCATATGTATGGCGGAATAAGACATTTTGTATGGGATTTTGGACTGTGTTTTGATATACGGAGCGTTGACATTCTTGCGTTTTTAACTTTGGTTCTATCCCTTTCTTCCGCTATTCTTACTTTCATTTATCTCTGATGACTAATCACAAATCAGAAGGCACAAGACATTTTATTTTACAAAGGATAACTGCCCTCTTAAATATCCTCATAGGAGTTCCCATATTATTTTTTTTTCTGGCAAATATCGGGGAACCCTACTTTCAAGTAAAACAATTATTTAGACAATTATTTTTATGGCTGCCACTCCTTTTTTTAATGCTTTCAATCTCATATCATATGTGGATAGGCATTAATCATATACTTGACGATTATATTGATGCCCCAAGGTTACATATTTTCCTTCGTTTCTTAAATTCTTCATATGTATGTATTTTCGCATTGCTTTCATGTTTAGTAATAATTAAATTGGGTATACTGTAATGCAGGATAGTCATGTCCGATAATCAATTTATAGATCACAAATATGATGTAATAATAGTTGGTGCTGGAGGTGCTGGCCTTAGAGCTACCCTAGGGTGTGCAGAAAGTGGATTAAAAACTGCATGTATTTCTAAGGTTTTTCCCACAAGAAGTCATACGGTTGCTGCCCAAGGCGGGATATCTGCTGCCCTCGGAAATATGGGTGAAGATGATTGGCGATGGCACATGTATGATACTGTTAAGGGGGCCGATTGGTTGGGAGATCAGGATGCCATCGAATATTTATGCAAGAATTCATCCGAGGCTGTATACGAATTAGAGCACCTTGGTGTTCCCTTCTCAAGAACAGAAGATGGGAAAATTTATCAAAGACCTTTTGGTGGGATGACTACAAATTATGGAGAAGGTCCTGCAGCACAAAGAACCTGTGCAGCGGCTGATAGAACAGGACACGCAATACTTCACACCCTATATGGAAAATCTATCAGTGAATCTGCCGACTTTTTTATTGAATATTTTGTAATTGATTTAATTATGTCAGATGACAAAGAATGTGTAGGTGTAATTGCCTTATCAATGGAAGATGGAAAAATTCACCGTTTCCAATCTACCCAAACAATTTTGGCTACAGGAGGGTATGGTAGAGCTTATTTTTCTGCCACCTCTGCTCATACTTGCACAGGAGATGGTTCAGGGATGGTTTTGAGAGCCGGTTTACCACTTCAGGATATGGAGTTTGTCCAATTTCATCCTACAGGAATATATGGTGCTGGATGCTTAATAACCGAGGGATGTCGGGGTGAGGGAGGATATTTAGTTAATTCTGAAGGCGAACGTTTTATGGAAAGATATGCTCCTAAGGCCAAAGATTTAGCCTCTAGAGATGTTGTGTCTAGAGCTATGACTATTGAAATTCAAGAAGGACGCGGTGTGGGAAAAGAAAAAGACCATATTTATCTTCATCTAGACCACATTGATGCCAATGTTTTGGCTGAAAGATTACCAGGAATTTCTGAGTCAGCTAAGATCTTCGCGGGAGTTGATGTGACGAGAGAACCTATTCCTGTTTTGCCAACTGTTCATTACAATATGGGAGGAATCCCGACAAATTATAAGGGTGAAGTTTTAAACCCAACAGATCAAGACGAGGATAATATAGTTCCCGGACTTATGGCAGTCGGTGAAGCTGCATGTGCATCAGTGCATGGAGCTAATAGACTTGGTTCTAATTCGTTAATAGATCTGGTTGTTTTGGGCAAGGCAGCAGCGTTGCGATGTTCAGAGGTGGTAAAGCCAGGTGTTTCAAAGGCTACATTTCCTAAGGATGCCGGAAACCAAGCATACAAAAGGCTAGAAAAATTTAGAAATGCTAATGGCCCGATTCCTACGTCTGAGTTGAGATTAAATATGCAAAAAACAATGCAGAATAATTGTGCTGTATTCCGAACGGCCGAAATACTTGAAGAAGGAATAAAACTTATTTCGGAAGTGTTTTCTGATTTAAAGGATATAGGTATCAAGGATAGATCACTGATATGGAATTCCGACTTAATTGAGGCTCTGGAGTTTGATAATATGATTATTCAGGCAATGGTTACAATGGAAGGTGCCGCTGAAAGAAAAGAGAGCAGAGGTAGCCATGCTAGAGAAGATTTTCCTGAAAGAGACGATATTGAGTGGATGAAACATACACTAACCTGGGTAAATGAAAAGGGAGAAATAAAAGTTGGATATAGAGGTGTTCACGAATATACTTTAACTAATGATGTGTCTTATATACCACCTAAGGAAAGAGTTTATTAGGAGAACTCATGGCAGAAATAACTTTACCAAAGAATTCCAAGATCAAAAAAGGCAAACGTTACTCTTTATTAAATGAATTACATACTTACGCGGATTTTTTTAAGGACTCACAAAATATTTATCCCATTGCGGAATTTTATGTTTATAGATGGGATCCCGAAAATGACAACAATCCGCGTCATGATATTTACCCAATTAATTTGGATGAATGTGGTCCGATGATATTAGATGCATTAATAAAAATAAAGAATGAGATTGACTCAACCCTAACCTTCAGAAGATCCTGTAGGGAAGGAATCTGCGGTTCTTGCGCTATGAATATTGATGGAGTTAATACTCTGGCATGTACAAAGCCTATAGCTGAAATAAAAAATGGCGTAGTAAAAATTAACCCTCTTCCCCACCAACCAGTTATTAAAGATTTGGTTCCTGATCTCAGTAATTTTTACCAACAACACAAAAATATTAAACCTTGGTTAAGAACAAAGACCAATTCACCGGAAAAAGAGTGGAATCAGACTAAAGAAGATCGAGAAAAAATCGATGGTCTGTATGAATGTATAATGTGTGCATGCTGTTCGACAGCTTGTCCAAGTTATTGGTGGAATTCCGATAAATATCTAGGTCCAGCAGCTCTTTTACAGTCATATCGTTGGATTGTTGATAGTCGTGATGAAGAAAAAAAAGAGCGATTAGACGATCTGGATGATGCTTTCAAAGTTCATAGTTGCAGAAGTATAATGAATTGTTCAAAGGCTTGTCCCAAAGGTCTATCCCCGGCAAAAGCAATCGCAGAAATAAAAAAAGAGTTGGCCACAAGAAAATAATTATATTATGTGTCTTTAGAGTGTCTCTATGAAGACTATTATAAAAACTTATAAGGAATATTTAGACAAAGGACTCGTTGAGGAAGATTCCTTCCAAAAAGACGTAGTTGAATTGCTAGAGACAGTAATTCCATTCAAAAAAAATTTAATTAATAGAATTAGAGAAATAAACTCACCAAAAAGCACGGCCCTTTTTGGAGTTTATATGTGGGGAGAGGCAGGTTCAGGCAAAACGATGTTAATGGATATGTGCTTTCAAACCTCAACCGTAAATCTAAAAAAAAGGATACATTTTCAGGAATTCATGGTGGATGTTCACCAGAGGCTTCACAAATGCAGAAATGAGCAGGGAATAAACGATCCCTTAAGCTTTGTTGCAAAAGAAATTTCTGACGAAGTTAAATTCTTATGTTTTGATGAATTTCAAGTTAATGACATTGCTGACGCATCTATCCTTACAAAGTTGTTTGAACTTATATTTGAGGGTGGCACTTTTATTTTTTCGACATCCAATATTGTCCCAAAGGCACTATATAAAGACGGATTGCATCGTGAAAGATTTTTACCTTTTATTGAATTAATAGAAACAAGCTGCATGAATATTAATTTAACTACAAAAAAAGATTATAGAAAGAATCGACTTCAAGATTTAAAAACCTATTTTTCAATTTTAGGGAATGAAACAGAAGTATCCATAAATGAAATATTTTATAATTTAACAGGTGGCGCAAAATTATCAGATAGAAAATTATTAATTAAGGGGAGAGATTTGATAGTAAAAAATCATGCTATGGGATGTGCGAGATTTAAATATGAAAATTTATGTTGTCAACCACTTGGACCAGAAGATTTTTTAACCATAGCCAGGGAATTCGATATTATTTTTATAGAAAATATACCAAAAATAGGCCCCGAAAAAAGAAACGAAATAAGAAGGTTTATTTCTTTGATTGATGCTTTGTATGACAGCAATAGAAGGGTTGTAATTTCGGCAGATGGAGAGCCTGAAGAAATATATAAGAAAGGTGATTCAGAATTTGAATTTAAAAGATGTGCATCTCGTTTACATGAGATGAGATCGAATGAATATATAGATTCTTCAAGAATTTATTGATCTTTTAAAAAAACGATAGTTAATACATTATAATACTTCTTTAAAAAGAGGGAAAAATGCGAAGAAACAAAATTGCACTCATAGGCGGTGGCCAAATAGGTGGCACTCTTGCTCATTTATCAGGATTAAAGGAATTAGGTGATGTTGTTATATTTGACATTATAAAGGGAATACCTCAGGGGAAAGCCTTAGATTTAGCTGAAACTTCACCAATTAGTTCATATAACGCGAATTTTAAAGGTGCCAATAACTACTCCGCAATTAAAGGCGCAGATGTAGTTATAGTTACTGCCGGCATTCCTCGAAAACCAGGTATGAGCAGAGATGACTTATTATCAATAAATTTAAAAGTAATGTCAGAAGTTGGTGCTGGCATAAAAAAATATGCCCCCAAGGCTTTTGTTATTTGCATTACGAATCCTTTGGATGCAATGGTTTGGGCCCTCCAAAAATTTTCGGGTTTATCACCCAATAAAGTTGTCGGAATGGCGGGTGTTCTTGATAGCGCTAGATTTAGGTACTTTTTATCCGAAGAATTTAATGTTTCAGTTGAAGATGTTACAGCTTTTGTATTGGGTGGCCATGGCGATTCCATGGTGCCATTACCTAGATATTCTACAGTCGCCGGCATTCCTCTACCTGATTTAGTGAAGATGGGTTGGACTTCACAAAAAAGAATTGATGAAATTATTCAAAGAACCAGAGATGGAGGGGCTGAAATTGTCGGATTGCTCAAAACAGGATCTGCGTTTTATGCTCCAGCTGCCTCAGCAATAGAAATGGCGGAGTCATACTTAAAAGATAAAAAAAGAGTTTTATCCTGTGCAGCTTCTTTATCAGGTGAATATAGAATCAAGGATTTGTATGTTGGTGTTCCTGTGATAATAGGAGCAAAGGGCGTTGAGAAAGTTATAGAGATTTCCTTAAATTCAAGAGAAAAGGAAATGCTCAAGAAGTCGGTTTCTGCAGTAAAATCTTTAACCAAGGCTTGCACTAAAATAGATAAACGATTAAGTAAAAAAAGAATCTTAAAGAGTCGTTAATAATAAGGTTTTGGTTAGAGTAAAAAAATGAATATTCATGAATATCAAGCTAAAGAATTGCTAAAATTTTTTAATGTTCCGATCGCAAAAGGGGCACTAGTAGAAGACCCAGAGGATGCTATTGAGGCAGCAAAAACTGTTTCAGATAATTTATGGGTCGTGAAAGCACAAATTCATGCAGGCGGAAGGGGAAAAGGTGGAGGAGTAAAAATTGCAAAGTCTCTAGAAGAGGTAAAAAGCCTCAGTTCGGAAATAATTGGAATGAATCTCGTAACACATCAAACCGGAAAAGATGGCAAAAGAGTTAGGAAAATATATATTGAAGCAGGAGCAGATATTGCTGAAGAATTTTATATTTCAATGGTTGTTGACCGCCAAACCTCTAAAATAAGCTTCATTGCTTCAACAGAAGGAGGAGTTGATATTGAAGAGGTAGCAGAAAAAACTCCTGAAAAGATTGTTGCAGTTAATATTGAACCGTCGGAAGGTGTCACCAATAAAGAAACCAATTTAATATGTAAATCATTAGGATTAGAAGGAGACTTAGCTAATCAAGTAGAAGATCTTTGTAACAATTTATATTCAGCTTTTCTTGAGAATGATATGAGTTTATTAGAAATAAATCCTTTGGTCATTACAAGTGATAGGAAAATTATATGTCTTGATGCTAAGGTTAATTTTGATGATAATGCATTGTTTAGACATCCAAATTTTCGTGAACTTCTTGATCCTCATGAAGAGGATCCTTCAGAACTTAAAGCTTCAGAGTTTGATCTTAGTTATATTAAGCTTGAAGGGAATATTGGTTGCCTTGTAAATGGAGCCGGTCTCGCCATGGCAACAATGGACATAATTAAACTTTATGGTGAAGAACCTGCAAATTTTTTGGATGTAGGTGGGTCGGCTACAAAGGAAAAAGTTACCGAAGCTTTCAAAATTATTTTATCGGACGAGAATGTAAAGGGAATATTGGTAAATATTTTTGGAGGAATTATGCGATGCGATGTAGTTGCTGAGGGAATAGTTAACGCCGCTAGAGAAATAAATATTTCTGTCCCATTAGTTGTAAGATTAGAGGGAACAAATGCTGAGAAAGGAAAGAAAATTATTGAGGATTCAGGTCTAACAATAATTAGTGGTTCAGACTTAGATGATGCGGCTAAAAAAATTACCAAAGCTATATCAGGATAAGTTATGTCAGTCTTAATTAATGAAAACACTAAAGTTATTTGCCAAGGTATCACCGGTTCTCAGGGAACTTTCCATACACAACAGGCTATAGAATATGGAACTAATATAGTAGGAGGTGTAACTCCTGGAAAAGGGGGCAATACACATCTTGATCTACCCGTATTTGAGAGCGTTTCCGAAGCAATTGATAGAACTGGAGCCAATGCAACGGTTATATATGTTCCTCCACCTTTTGCTGGTGTGGCTATACTAGAAGCAATTGAATCAGAAATAGAATTGGCAGTCTGTATTACTGAAGGCATACCAGTAATTGATATGGTTAAAGTTAAAGATGCTTTAACAAAATCAAACACACGTTTAATAGGCCCAAATTGTCCAGGGGTCATAACCCCAGAAAAGTGTAAGATTGGTATAATGCCTGGGCATATTCATCGATCAGGGTCTGTTGGAATAGTTTCGAGGTCTGGGACTCTTACTTATGAGGCGGTTGGTCAAACAACCGCTTGTGGACTTGGTCAGTCCACGTGCATTGGAATTGGAGGCGATCCTGTAAATGGTACAAATTTTATTGACTGTTTAGATCTATTTTTATCTGATAATGAAACTGAATCAATTGTAATGATAGGTGAGATTGGTGGAACAGCTGAGGAAGAAGCTGCTGATTTTATTAAATCTTCTAAGATTAAAAAACCCGTAGTAGGTTTTATCGCAGGTTTAACTGCTCCACCAGGACGAAGAATGGGTCATGCTGGAGCAATTATTTCTGGTGGAAAAGGTGGGGCAGATGATAAAATAGAATCACTAAAGAGTGCTGGTGTAACTATTTCAAATTCTCCTGCTGCTTTAGGGAAAACCTTATTAGAGGTCTTAGGAAGGTAGAGTATGTCTAACGAATATGATGTTGCCATAATTGGGTCTGGGCCTGGCGGTTATGTATGTGCTATTAGAGCGGCGCAACTCGGGTTAAAAGTTGTTTGTATAGATAAAAGAGGAAAGCATGGAGGGACTTGCTTGAATGTAGGATGTATTCCTTCCAAGGCTCTCTTACATGCCTCAGAACTGTATTCAGATGCAAAAAATATTTCTTCCATGGGGATAAAATCTGAAAAAGTTTCTCTTAATCTTGCTGAAATGATGGAGTATAAAAATGAAGTTATTGATGGTAATGTTAAGGGTATAGAGTTTCTATTCAGAAAAAATAATATAACAGGGATATTTGCCGAGGCTAGGATTATATCCTCAAACGAGTTACTTTTGATATCTTTGGAGGGAAGTGAAGAAAAAATTACTGCCTCAAATATTGTTATAGCAACAGGTTCAGTTTCAACGTCAATTCCAGGTGTTGAAATTGATGGTAAAAAAATTCTATCTTCAACAGAAACCTTGTCACTGAATGAAGTTCCTTCAAGAATAGCAGTGATTGGCGGAGGTTACATTGGCTTAGAACTTGGATCAGTTTGGAGTAGGTTGGGCTCCGAAGTAACAGTAATTGAATATTTGGACAGAATTGCTCCAGCTATTGATGTTGAGGTGAGCCTACAGTTTCAGAAAATCCTTCAGAAACAGGGCTTAAAATTCATTTTGAATTCTGAGGTTTTGAGTATATCTAGGAATTCTGGTGATTTGGACATTTTAATGAAAGATCATAAGAGTGGACAAGAAGACAGTATTCAGTCCGATATTGCTTTAGTTTCTACTGGTAGAAAACCTTATGTGGATGGATTATTTTCTGAAGACCCTATCATCAACATCAAAGACAATGGTTTCATTGATATAGACAAGCATTTCAGGACTTCTGTTGAAGGAATTTGGGCTATAGGAGATGTGGTCGAAGGACCTATGCTTGCCCATAAAGCAGAAGAAGAAGGTATAGCAGTTGCAGAATTGATAGCTGGTAAACCAGGACATGTTAGTTACAATATTATACCAAGTGTTATTTATACTAACCCTGAAGTAGCATCAGTCGGTATGTCAGAAGAACAATTACAATCTGATTCTGTCGATTATAAAGTTGGGAAGTTTCCTTTTCTAGCGAATGGTCGAGCAAAAGTTAATAAAACAACTGAGGGGTTTGTAAAAGTTTTATCCTCAAGTGAAACTGATCAGATACTCGGAGTTCATATTATTGGTGAACAAGCTGGAACTATGATAGGTGAGGCTGCTGTAGCAATGGAATTTGAAGCTACATCCGAAGATCTTGCTAGGATATGCCATGCTCACCCTACTTTATCAGAAGCTATAAAAGAAGCCGCTTTGTCGGTCGAGGATCGTGCAATACATATGTAATTTATTACTATGAGTGAGGATGCAGTTTATCAAATTCTTTTTTCAAATAATCATTCTCAAGTTTGGTATAAGATTGGGTAGTTGATAAATTTTTGTGTCCCAGTAATTCCTGAATTTTCCTTATGTCTATTCCACTTTTTAAAAGATGAGTAGCAAAGCTATGCCTAAGCGAGTGGGGCGTTGCAAAGGATGGAAGATTATTGGGGTATAACTGTACCAGATTTTTCATACTTCTTTGTATGTCTCTACTAGTAACAGTTTTAATTTTTTTTGATCTTATTTTCACAAAAAGTGGGTCCGAGGGTCTTATAATTAAATCTTTATTAGTTTTAGATAATTTATTTAAATATTTTCCTATCTTATTTTTAACAATATCAAGAACTACTATATATCTTTCCTTATCTCTTTTTCCTCTTATAATTTGTTGCTCTTTAAAGGGATGATCAGCGATTTTAAATTGTAAAACTTCTGAAACCCTTAGGCCTGAAGAATATATAAGATATAATATCGCTAGATCTCTCCTGTGCTCCCAACCATTCCAATTTTTTGCGTTTGTTTCATTTTTATCTGGATCTATAAAATTTAAAAAATTAATTATTTCTTCTTCTTTAAAGATTCTTTGCTCTATTTTAATTGAGTATTTTGAGGTTGCTAAATCTTGGATAGGATTATTTTTCCAATCATTTGTTGAAGATAAAAATTTAAAATAGGCCTTAATCACTGATTGACACCTAGCAACGCTTCTATTGCTTTTAATCTTTATTTCATTCGTTTTTATGAAACCTATTCTCTGCATTTTCTTTATTTTTGTTTCCATATGCACGTGTTCGTTAAACTTATTTTTAATTTCTAATCCTGAACGGATGCCACCTTTGAAGAAATCTTCAAACTCTCCGACAAGTTTTTTGTTTTTTGAAACCCATCCTTTGTTTTCTTTGCTTAAGTTTTTTGGTGACTTAGTTTCAAAATAAAAATTTTTTCTAAGATAAGCCTTCTTTTCTTCTAGGGGTTCATCACCTTTATAATCAGCTAAATAAGCTTGTACGTCTTCAGTGCTTATCCTTTTTAATAAATCCTCAGTGACGATTTCCCCTTTGTAGATGTTTATGAATCTTAAAAAATCAGAAGTTGTTCTTGCATATTCATTTATTGTGTGATCGCTGCGGCCCATAATAATTAAATTCTTAATAAATTTTATTGAGAGATTTTTAAGATTTAGAGACGTTGAGGAGAAATCGGCTGATTTAGGTAAATTTTCGTAGCCCTCTTGCATTTGTCAGATAATTTTTTGACCACTGCTTTTCCAGTCGTTGAGAAAAGCTTCTAATCCTTTATCTGTTAAAGGATGTAGAGCCAAATCTCTTACAACTTGTGGTGGAAGAGTTGCTATATCTGCGCCAAAAATTGCAGCTTTTTTAACGTGTTCAATATTTCGTATGGAAGCGGCCAAAATCTCAGTTTTAATTTCAGGATAATTGTTGTAAATGGTTTTAATATCCCTGATTAGGTCCATGCCCTCTTCCCCAATATCATCTAATCTCCCTATAAAAGGGGAAATAAAAGTGGCACCAGCCTTTCCGGCTAAAAGTGCTTGTTGTGCAGAAAAGCAAAGGGTTACATTAACCATGATATCTTGATCTGAAAGATTTTTACATGCCTCAAGGCCTTCCCATGTTAAAGGAACTTTTATAGCTACATTCCTTGCAATTCTATTTAGAAACAAACCCTCCTCAATCATTCCAGATGATTCTGTCGCGGTTACCTCTGCACTTACAGGACCAGATACAATTGAACAGATTTCTTCGATGACCTCTTTAAAATCTCTTCCTGATTTTGCTATTATGGAGGGATTTGTTGTTACTCCATCAACCATTCCGGATTTGTTAAATTCTTTAATTGCATCAATATCTACGCTATCAATAAAAAATTTCATGTAATAATCCCTTTAAATTTCTTTTTATTAACTTCTTTTAATACAATATTATCATCTTTGATATAATGCTAATGATTTAAGATGCAAAAAATTTCTGTCCTTTTACCAACTAATAACGATGATACCTATTATTATTTCGTATCTAAAGACATTCAGGTGAGTCTAGGCACTTTCGTAAAGGTGCCTTTTAGAAATAAAATTATGCTTGGGGTAGTCTGGTATGATGGTGATGATAAAGTTGATCCAAAAAAAATAAGAAAAGTTATAGAAATTTTACCTATTGAAGGTTTAAACAGGAAACTAATAGATTTTTTAAATTTTTTTCACCGGTATAATATTGTTGCAATAGGAAAGATATTAAGATTAGTCTTACCCCAAGATTATCTTTTGCAGTTACCAAAGAAAAATTTAAAAAGATTTCAAACCACTAATGATATTAGATCAAAAGATACTCATTTAGATTTAACTTCAGACCAAAAGAAGAGTGCGTCAAGTATTGTTAAGTCGATAAAAGAAGATAAATTTTCTAGATTTCTCATAGATGGTGTCACAGGCTCTGGCAAAACAGAAATTTACTTTGAAGCCATAAATGAAGTATTAAAACAAGGGAAACAATCCTTAGTATTACTCCCAGAAATTGCTTTAACTAATGTTTTGGTTAGCAGAATTGAAGATCGCTTTGGTAGTATACCAGCAATATGGCATTCATCGATGAAGGCATCGGAAAGGTCAAATGTTTGGAAAGAAATTGCAAACGGTAATGCCAAACTGGTTGTTGGCGCTCGTTCTGCTCTTTTCCTTCCATTTAAAGATTTAGGACTCATTGTTGTTGATGAAGAGCATGATGCTTCTTATAAACAAACCGAGAAAGTTATTTATAATGCTAGGGATATGGCCATATCTAGAGCATCATTTGAAAAGATTACAGTTATTTTAGCTTCCGCAACACCTTCTTTAGAAACTTTGTTGAATGCCAAAGAAGGAAAATATACGCGATTAAGGATTAAGGAGCGAGTAGGCCCGGCTATTCTTCCGGAGGTTAGTACTATTGACATGAGACAAGAGAATATTGACAAGGGGCGATGGATTTCGCCTACCCTTCAAAGAAGAATTATTCAAACATTGAAGAATGGAGAGCAAGTCCTATTATTTCTGAATAGAAGAGGATACGCGCCGTTAACTTTGTGTAGGAAATGTGGCCACAGGATTGATTGTAAGAAATGTGATTCTTTTTTGGTACATCATAAAAAAATGAACACCTTGTTGTGCCATCAATGTGGATTTTCCGATTCTTACAAAGATTTCTGTAATTCTTGTAAGGCTAAAAATTCTTTTATACCTTACGGTCCTGGAATAGAGAGAATAAATGAGGAGGTAAAAGATATTTTTCCCGAAGCTAATGTAGCCCTTCTTTCGTCAGATAATGTTAAAGAGTCAAATGTTATTCTTGAACAGGTAGATAAAGGAAGTATCGATATTATAATTGGGACCCAAATTATATCGAAAGGCCATCATTTTCCCAATCTTACCCTTGTTGGTGTTTTAGATGCTGATTTAGGTTTCTTAAGTAGCGATCTCCGGGCTTCCGAGAGAACATTTCAACTTTTGCATCAAGTATCAGGAAGGTCAGGAAGAGAAGAAAAATTAGGGAGCGCCATGATACAGACTTACTTTCATGATCATCCCGTTATCAAATCACTATGCAAAAATGATAGGAAAGGTTTTACAGAAGTCGAACTTAAAATAAGAAAAAGATCATTGCTACCTCCTTATGGAAGATTGGCAAGCATAATAGTATCAAGCAAAGATGAGGGAAAGGTACAAGAATTTTGTAAAAAGTTAAAATCCCTTATACCTTCTTCAAAAAATATAAGAGTTCTTGGTCCGGCTCCTTCTCCAATTATGAGGATACGGAATAGAGTCAGATATCGTTTTTTAATTAAGGCCGCTAAGAATTCTGACATACAAAGATTCATCAAAGAGTGGATAGGAAAGACTAAAATTCCTAATTCGATGCGCGTAATCATCGATGTTGACCCCTATGATTTTTTATAAAGAATCTCTTATCAGATATTGCATGGAATAGTAGCTTATGTTACCACGAACGTATAAAAGTTTCAGAATTCCAATGGGAGATATGTAATAAAATTATCTATATTATTCAATTACTTAATTAAATTGGGTTATCATTAATGAACCATTCAGAAGTAGATCATACAGTCGGTTTGTCAGGAAGATATGCTTTTGCACTTTTTGAGCTAGCTCAAGAGGAAGGAAATGAAGAAAATCTGATTAAGATAAATGACCAACTTTCAATGATTGGTGACGCAATAAGATCAAGCGAGGAAATGCAGAAATTGATAGAAAGTCCAATTTTTAGTTCTTCAGAGAAATTTTCAGCTATGCAATCGGTTTTAAAAATCTTTAAAATTTCAGAGATTGTTGAAAACTTTATCGGTGTGCTTTGTATGAATAAAAGACTTTTTGTTCTTCCAGATGTAATAGATGCGTATAAAACCTATCTGAATCAACTCAAAGGACAAGTTAACGCTAAAGTAATATCTAGCTCCAAACTTACTGCAGAACAAGAAAGAGAAATAAAATCTATTTTGCAGAGTCGTTTTTCAAAAGATGTTGAGATGGACATAGAAATCGATGAAGATATTTTAGGTGGCCTTATTATTAAAATTGGGAGCAAAATGATCGATGCTTCTTTGCTTAGCCGTCTTAAATCCATGCAATCAATGATGAATGAGGTTTAGTTATGGAAATACAACCTGCAGAAATATCAGCAATATTAAAAAAGAAAATAAAGGATTTTGGGAAGGAGGCTGAAGTTTCCGAAATTGGTCAAGTGCTTTCCGTAGGAGATGGCATAGCTAGAGTTTATGGACTTGATAATGTTGAAGCAGGCGAAATGGTCGAATTTTCTGGTGACTTAAAAGGTATGGCCCTAAATCTTGAGGAAGATAATGTTGGGGTCGTGATTTTTGGAGATGACACAAGCATAAAAGAAGGTGACACTGTGAAGCGTACTGGTGAGATTGTTCAAGTGCCAGTAGGAAAAGAATTGCTAGGCAGAGTTGTTGATTCATTGGGAAATCCTATCGATGGAAAAGGCCCCATTAACACCGCCGATAGCCGGAAAGTTGATGTTAAAGCACCGGGTATAATTCCGCGTCAATCGGTGTATGAGCCAATGCAGACGGGCTTAAAGGCTATAGATTCATTAATACCGATTGGAAGAGGCCAAAGAGAATTAATTATTGGAGACCGTCAAACAGGTAAAACAGCTATTGCAATCGACACCATATTGAATCAAAAGCAGGTTAATGAATCGGAAAATGAAAATGAAAAGCTATATTGTATTTATGTAGCCATTGGTCAGAAAAGATCCTCAGTAGCACAGATAGTAAAGACTTTAGAGGAAAATGGAGCAATGGAGTATTCGATAGTTGTATCTGCAACTGCTTCAGAGCCAGCACCCTTACAGTATCTTGCTCCTTTTACAGGTTGCACCATGGGAGAATATTTTAGAGATAATGCTATGCATGCTTTGGTTGTCTATGATGATCTATCAAAACAAGCTGTGGCATATAGACAAATGTCGCTTCTATTAAGGCGCCCACCTGGGAGAGAAGCATATCCAGGGGATATTTTTTATCTGCACTCTCGGTTACTTGAAAGAGCTGCAAAATTAAATGAAGACAATGGTGGCGGATCTTTAACCGCTTTACCAATCATCGAAACACAAGCTAATGATCTTTCTGCTTATATTCCAACTAATGTTATCTCAATTACTGATGGGCAGATTTTCTTAGAGACTGATCTTTTTTACCAAGGCATAAGACCTGCGGTTAATATTGGATTGTCTGTTTCTCGCGTTGGTTCCTCAGCACAAATGAAGGCTATGAAACAGGTTGCAGGTTCTATAAAAGGCGAATTAGCACAGTATAGAGAATTAGCAGCATTTGCACAATTTGGTTCTGATCTCGATGCATCAACACAAAAATTATTAGCTCGTGGTGAACGCCTTACTGAATTGCTAAAGCAAAGACAATTTTCCCCGATTCCAGCAGAAGAGCAGGTGGTCCTAATATATGCAGGCGTAAATGGATTTATGGATGAAATTGATGTGAATCAGATTGGAGCCTTTGAAGTTGGATTATTGGATTTAATTAGAAAAGATTACACCCATGTTCTTGATGATATTCGCACATCAAAATCATTAAACGAGGATAACGAAGAAGTAATTAAGAGCGCTATTCAGTCTCATTCTTCAAATTTTAAAAAATAAAGAGAATATTTTGTCAGGATTAAAAGAACTTAGAAATAGAATTACGAGTGTTTCTTCAACCCAGAAGATTACTCGAGCAATGCAGATGATTGCCGCGACAAAATTAAGAAAAGCAAAAGAAGGCGCCGAGTCTGCACGACCATTTTCTGATAAATTAGCTGACATTCTCAGAAATTTATCTAAGTCATTTTTTGGGCAAGATAATGCACCACCCTTATTGGTGGGTACAGGGAAGGATGATACTCATCTTTTTATAATTGCTTCGTCAGAAAGAGGTTTATGTGGCGGCTTTAATTCCTCTATTGTAAAGTTAGCAAAAAATGATGCTCTGGAATTAATAGGGAAGGGTAAAGAAGTAAAGTTTATTACAATTGGAAAAAAAGGAAAGGAAATCTTAAATAGGGAGTTTGGAGATAAAATTATAATGTCTTACGTTTTTGCAGATATTAAAACAGTTGGATTCAACCAGGCCGATGAAGTAGCATTAAAAGTTCTAGAACTTTTTAAGAATGAAGAATTTGATAAATGCCGAATTTATTATGCAAAATTTGCATCAGTTTTAAGCCAAGTTCCAACTGCTTTAGGTCTAATTCCTCTAGATATTGATGGTTCTGAAAATATTGAAGATAACAACGATTGTTACGAATATGAACCTGATGAAGAAGAGATTTTAAACGATATATTACCCAGAAATCTATCAGTGCAAATATTTAGAGCTTTATTAGAGAATGTTGCAAGTGAACAGGGGGCAAGATTAACAGCTATGAATAATGCAACAAGAAATGCTGACAAGATGATTGATCAATTAACTATTACATACAATCGATCCAGACAGGCAACTATAACATCTGAACTTATTGAAATAATTTCGGGAGCTGAGGCTCTATAAACTAAAAAAGGAATATTATGAGTGAAATCAATCAAGGAAAAGTAGTACAAATTATGGGAGCGGTCGTCGATGTCAAATTTGAAAACCAATTGCCGGCAATACTTGATGCCCTCGAGATAGAGCAAGATGGAAGTAAGCTAGTTTTAGAGGTAGCACAACATCTAGGGGAAAACACCGTTAGGACTATAGCTATGGATAAAACGGAAGGACTGAAAAGGGGACAGGATGTAATAAGTACAGGAGAGCCTATTTCGGTGCCAGTTGGCGAGGGTACTCTTGGGCGAATCATCAATGTTGTTGGAGAACCAGTTGATCAACTTGGAGATATCAAGGCAAAAGAGAAAAAATCTATTCATCAGTCTGCTCCAGAATTTATTGAACAATCTACAGAACGAGAAGTGCTTGTTACGGGAATTAAGGTTGTTGACCTCTTATGTCCCTATGCTAAAGGCGGAAAGATAGGACTTTTTGGTGGAGCGGGTGTAGGAAAAACAATTTTAATTATGGAACTTATAAATAATATCGCCAAATCGCATGGTGGATATTCAGTTTTTGCAGGAGTTGGTGAAAGAACTCGTGAAGGAAATGACTTATATTGGGAAATGATAGAATCCGGTGTTAATAAAGAGGGCGGAGGAAAAGGTTCGAAATGTTCATTAGTATATGGACAGATGAATGAACCTCCAGGAGCAAGAGCCAGAGTTGGTTTATCAGGACTTACGGTTGCCGAACATTTTCGTGATCAAGGTCAAGATGTTTTATTCTTCGTTGACAATATTTTCCGTTTCACTCAAGCGGGTTCCGAGGTTTCCGCCCTTTTAGGTCGGATTCCATCAGCAGTTGGATACCAACCTACTCTTGCAATAGAGATGGGTAATCTTCAAGAAAGAATCACATCCACGAATAAAGGTTCCATTACATCCGTTCAGGCAATTTATGTTCCTGCTGATGATTTGACTGATCCCGCTCCTGCAACTTCCTTTTCCCATTTGGATGCCACCACAACCTTATCAAGGGCAATTTCAGAAAAAGGCATTTATCCTGCTGTTGATCCACTTGATTCAACAAGTACGATTATGGAAGCAGATATTGTCGGTGAAGAACATTATAATGTTGCGAGGGCTGTTCAAGCAATCCTACAAAAATATAAATCTCTTCAAGATATTATTGCCATTCTAGGAATGGATGAGTTAAGCGAAGATGACAAGTTAATAGTTACAAGAGCAAGAAAAATTGAAAGATTTTTTTCTCAACCTTTCCATGTGGCTGAAGTATTTACTGGAGCACCAGGTTTGTTAGTTGATCTTGAAGACACTATTAAGGGTTTCAAAGGTTTGTGTGAAGGTGAATATGATGATCTGCCAGAATCGGCATTTTTTATGATTGGGAATATCGATGACGCTATCGCTAAAGCTAAAAAAATTTCTGAGGACGAATAATCATTATGGCCGCAAAGATCAATTTTGATTTTGTTTCTCCAGAATCGTTAATTTTTTCTGGTGAGGTGGATATGATTATCTTACCGGGTAAAGAAGGCGATGCCGGAATACTTCCTAATCATGCCCCCTTTATGACCTCATTAAGGGTTGGGGTAGTAGAAGTTACTATAAACAGTAATATTAAGAAATATCTCGTGGATGGTGGTTTTGCGGATGTTTCTTCAGAAGGCATCACTCTTTTAGCCGAAAGATCCTTTAATTTAACGGAATCTTCTTCTGATGAACACAGTCAACTATTGAATGAAGTGAACAAGGATTTAGATAAAGCAGAATCTGATAAGGAAAAAGAAGATTTAAATACAAAAAAAGAAATACTTTTAGTGAATAAGAATTAAGTATTTAATTTTTCCTTCACTGGTGAAAGTTTCTTAACAATTTCTTGATAAACGTCCTTTTTAAAATCAACTACCAATTCAGGCATTGATTCAAGATCGCGCCACGCCCAATCTTCAAATTCTGGTTTATGAGTATTAAGATTAAATTCTCTATCATCACCAGTAAAAAACATTAAGAACCATTTTTGTCTCTGTCCTTCATATTTTCCACGCAGAGCTTTCCCTATTAATCCTTTAGGTAAGTAATATTCTAGCCATTCTTTTATCTCCAAAATTATAATAGCTGAATCGCTTCCAGTTTCTTCCTTCAATTCCCTAAAAGCTGCTTCTTCAGGAGTTTCCCCTTCGTCAATACCTCCTTGAGGCATTTGCCAGAGATTTTTCTCTCCGATTCTTACGCCCATGCCTAACTTTCTTTTACCTGTCCATACTTTACCATCTTTTCTGGCTAAAATAATTCCGACACAATCTCTAAGTTTTATAATTTTATTTTCCAACTTTTTTTAGCTTTCACAAATTTTTATGATGTATCTTTAGATATTGAAAGTTGATTAAGTAAGTTTATAGCTAGATTAAGCTGTGTGTCTTCTGTTTTGTTTTCAGGTATGTAAGATGAAGATCCAGACATTTTTTCTTCTTTTTTAGAATTTTTAATATATTTTTTTAGGTGCGTCTCTCCAACAACATAATTCTCTGGATTAATATCTTTATTTATTTTTTGTTCAATGACTATATCTGGAATAATCCCTTCCGCCTGAATGGATTTTCCTGATGGGGTGAAATACTCAGCTGTGGTTAACTTTACAGCACCTAGATTTTCTGAGTTTTGGAAGAAAAAATTATTTTTTCCTATAGGATATAGTGTTTGAACTGAACCCTTTCCAAAAGTTTTAGTTCCTATTAAAATGGCTCTATGATTATCTTGCAGTGCGCCAGCGACAATCTCTGAAGCAGAAGCAGATCCGCCGTTTACAAGGATAATTAGAGGCATTCCATGGATAATATCTCCAGGTTTGGCATTAAAAGATCGTGTCGTGTTCTGAAATCTTGGTCTCTTTGTCGATACGATCTCACCTTTCTCAAGAAACATATTAGTCACCTCTATTGCTTGTCTTAATAGGCCTCCTGGATTTCGTCTGAGATCAAGAATGTAGCCTTTAACCATAGAATGATTGTTATTTTTTGGCACACTTAGTTCCTGAAAAAGTTTTTCCGAGGTTTTTTCATTAAAAGCAGAAATCCTTATATATCCAATTGTTTGTTTGTTTCCAATAGTCTTAACGGATACACCTGGTATTTTAATAATTGCTCTTACAATTTTAAGATCAAATGCATCATCAACATTTTTTCTTACTAAGGTTATTCTAATTTCACTGTTTGGTTTTCCTCTCATAAGGTTTACGGATTCATTGAGGCTTTTTCCTAGAATAGGCTCATTATCTATATGTGTAATATAATCACCTTCGAGTACCCCAGCAATTTGAGCGGGAGTATCATCAATTGGAGCAATAACCTTAATAACACCATTTTCCATAGTGACTTCAATACCAAGGCCACCAAATTCACCCTTTGTATCATTCTGCAGGTCATTAAAATCGCGAGGAGATAAATATATTGAGTGAGGGTCTAAGGATTGCAACATGCCATTAATTGCAGATTCGACTAGATCATTTTCATCAGTAGAATCTATATACTCTTCATCCACCAAATCAAATACCTTTTCTATTAGTATTTTATTTTCTTCAGAAATAGATTCTTTCGCCAACAAATTTTCGCTTGCTAGCACTATTGTGCTAATAAGAAAGGCAAAAGTGGCTTTTTTAATCAGTCTATGTGTGTGAATGAACATTTTCATTTATGATAAGGATGATTGTTAATAATAGTAAGAGCTCTGTAAATTTGTTCCATAAGCATTACTCTAAACATTCTATGAGGCCAAGTTAACTCTCCAAAAGAAATTATTTTATCAAAGTCATTATAATTCTTATTAGGTATTCCATCGGATCCGCCTATATAAAAATTTATGTTTTGTCCATTTTTCATAATATCTTTAAGCAGCTGAGATATATTTTCAGAATCCACTCTCTTACCTTTCTTATCTAGTAAGATTTTGAAGGAATTTTTATCTTTATCCTTTGTTAGTCTTGAAAATTCCTCTTGTGTCCGCGCTTTTAAATCTTTTTTCTTTGAGGATCGATTTTCATTAATTATTACATCTTTTATACCAATTAATTTTCCTTGATTGGTAATTCTATTTTTGTAATCTTCTTGGAGTTCGAAAATAGGACTGTTTTTTATAATTCCTATCGATTGGATAGTGATAATCAT
>PCCF01000022.1 GCA_002731945.1 Rhodobiaceae bacterium
ATCTTTGGTGCGGACACCCGGACTCGAACCGGGACGGAGACTAATCTCCTTCAGATTTTAAGTCTGATGTGTCTACCAATTCCACCATGTCCGCAAAAAATTAACCCAATACTCTTTTAAAGATATGATCAACATTCTTTAAATGATAATTTAAATCAAAAATATCTTCTATCTCTTCATCAGACAAAACTGAAGTAATTTGTTTATCATTTTTAATAAGATCATAAAAAGTTACTTTACTATCGTGAGCATCGTAAGCTTCCATTGCATTATCTTGAACTACCTTATATGCATCCTCTCTGCTTATATCTTTTAGGGTAAGAGCTAGAAGGAGTCTTTGCGAATAAATTAAACTTCCGAACTGTTCCAAATTTTTAGACATGTGGGTAGGATAAACAATCATATTGTCAATTACATCCGACAATCTATTAAGAGAAAAATCAAGGGTCACTGTAGCATCTGGGGCAATCATTCTTTCAACGCTCGAATGTGAAATATCTCTCTCGTGCCATAGAGCGACGTTCTCTAATGCAGGAATAACGGCACTTCTGACTATACGTGAGAGACCCGTTAGGTTTTCAGTTAAAATTGGATTTCTCTTATGGGGCATAGATGACGATCCCTTCTGTTTCTTTGAAAAATATTCTTCAACCTCCATAACCTCCGATCTCTGTAAATGTCTTATTTCGGTTGAGAGCCTTTCGACAGAACTTGCAATTATGGCAAGTGTAGAAAAAAAAGCTGCATGCCTGTCTCTTGGAACCACTTGCGTGGATATGGGTTCAATATTTAAATTAAGTTTTTTTGAAACATATTCCTCAATAAATGGATCAACATTTGCAAATGTCCCAACAGAGCCGGAAATAGCACAAGTACTTATTTCTAAAATAGCATTTTCTAATCTGACTTTATTTCTTTCAAATTCCACATATGCTTGAAGCATCTTGAGTCCAAAAGTAGTTGGTTCGGCATGTATGCCATGGCTACGACCAATGCACACAGTATCTTTATGTTCAATAGCTCTATTCTTTAGTCCTTTTAATAGTATTTCTAAATCTTTTAATAAAAGTTCACCTGCCCTTTTTAACTGTATATTTAGACAAGTATCCAAAATATCTGATGAAGTCATTCCTTGATGAATAAATCTTGCTTCAGGTCCAACACTTTCAGAAATGTTAGTAAGGAAAGCAACAACATCATGTTTTACTTCCTTTTCTATTTCTTCTATTTTTTTTATATCAAATTTTGCTTTCCTACGAACTAACTCTGACACACCCTTAGGAACAATTCCGATTACTTCCATCGCTTCAAGAGCATATATCTCTATATCAAGCCAAATGGAAAATTTTGTGTCATCCATCCATATTGAGGTCATTTCTTCTCTAGAATATCGCGGTATCATTTGGATTCTTTCCTAATAAAAGAGTTAATATATTTCAATTGGATTACCTGTATTATTCAAAGATTCGGTAAATATTTCTACTCCGTTTTCCGTTACACCCAAAGTATGTTCGAATTGTGATGACAAGCTTCTGTCTCTTGTAACAGCGGTCCACCCATCAGATAAAATTTTGGTCTGGGGTTTACCATAATTTATCATGGGTTCTACTGTAAAAAACATACCCTTCCTTAACTGAGGTCCGGTTCCTTTATTTCCATAATGCAAAATATTAGGCTCATCATGAAAAACTCTCCCTATCCCATGACCACAGAATTCTTTAACAATTGAAAAACCATCATCTTCGGCAAAACTTTGTATAACATTTCCAATATCTCCAAGAAAAACTCCAGGTTTAATCATATCAATTGCTAAATTTAAACTATCAAATGTGGTTTTAATTATCTTTCTGGCTTTTACTGATGGTTCGCCTGCAACATACATTCGAGAGGAATCACCATGCCAACTATCTAAAATCAAGGTTACATCTATATTGACAATATCTCCTTCTCCAAGAATTTTTTGGCTAGGAATCCCGTGACAAACTACATGATTAATAGAAGTGCAAATAGATTTTTTAAAGCCTCTATAATTTAAAGGAGCAGGAATAGCTTTGTTATCAAGTATGAATTCATAAGCGAATTTATCCAAACTCTCCGTAGATATGCCGGGTTGAACCTCATCTACAAAGAGATCTAATAGCTCGGCAGCAAGTTTACCTACCTTTCGCATTCCTATAGAATCTTCTGTTTTGTGTATTTTTATTTGTCCTGTAGTTCTATCTAAAACTAAATTTTCATTTATTTTATCCATAGAAGATATATATATTAAAAAGTATTATTGAGCTAGTATCCTAATATTGTTCCTATAACTCTATGTGTTAAAGTTATTTATGACGAAAGAAAGACAATACACAGCAGCGATAATTGTGATAGGAGACGAAATCCTATCCGGACGTACTCAAGATACAAATTCAAATTATATCTCTAAAGAACTAGAAAATATTGGCATAGAGGTAACCGAATGCAGAATTATTCAAGATAAAAAGTTGGAAATCATAAAAGCTATTAATGAGCTAAGGAAAAAAAATGACCATGTTTTCACTACTGGGGGCATAGGCCCAACTCATGATGATGTAACTGTGGAAAGTATCTCAGAGGCTTTAGGAGTTAAGATAGAAAAAAACCATGAGGCATATAGAATTCTTAAAGGTCATTACAAAAATATTGATTTAAGCTTTAATAAAGTGCGTCAAAGAATGGCAAGAATTCCCAAAGGTGCAAAATTAATTAAAAATAAAATTTCTGCTGCACCTGGTTTTAAAATTGAAAATGTTTTTGTTTTTGCTGGAATACCAGTAGTTATGAGAGCAATGTTTTCGGAATCACTACAATTTATTACTGAAGGCATGAGAATTCATTCTTCTACTCTATCTATAGATTCAGTTGAGGGTGAAATTGCTAATATGCTTGAAGAAACACTTTACATTGTAAGAGATCTAAAAATAGGAAGTTACCCTTATTTTAACTCTAAAAAAGATTTTGGGGTAAATATTGTAATAAAATCCTACAATACTGAATCTGTGATATATGCTGAACAAAAGATTATAGAATCATTGGATAAGCTAAATATTTCTTACGAAATAAATAATAAAACTTAATCGTGGGTTAGTAATGACAAAAAAAGAATTATTATATGAAGGCAAGGCCAAAAAATTATTTTCACATAAAGAAAAAGATAAGCTTATCCAATATTTTAAAGATGATGCTACAGCCTTCAATAAGAAGAAACATGATGTAATGGAAAACAAAGGAATACTGAATAACCTTATTAGCGAACATATCTTTACTCATTTAAGAAATAATGGGATTGAAAATCATTTCATAAAAAGGATTAATGAAAGAGAGCAATTAGTAAGAAAGTTAGAAATAATACCTATTGAGGTAATTATTAGAAATATTGCAGCTGGCACCCTCTCAAAAAGACTAGGTATAGAAGAAGGAAAAGAACTTCCTGGCCCTTTAATAGAATTCACTCTCAAAAATGATAATTTAGATGATCCTATTATATCTGAAGAACATATCAGAGTATTTGAATGGGCTAGTGTTAATGAAATCAAAGAAATAAAGAATCAAAGCATAAAAGTTAACAAAGCTCTAATTGGCTTGTTCATAAATGTCGGAATAATTTTGGTAGACTTCAAAATTGAATTTGGAAGATTAATTACTGAAAATGGAAACAAAATAATTCTTGCTGACGAAATCAGTCCTGACTCGTGTAGATTGTGGGATAAAAAATCTTTAAAGAAACTTGATAAGGATCGTTTCAGAAGAAATCTTGGAGGTCTAATTGATGCTTACAAAGAAGTTGCGACTCGGCTAGGAATAGATATCAAAAATAATTAGCCTTTTAAGTAAATGAAAATTTATGTAAAAATTATGCCGAAAGAGGGAGTATTGGACCCTCAAGGAAAAGCTATTGAGAATTCTCTCAAACAGCTAGGTTTTGCTGACGTCCAAGAAGCAAGACAAGGTAAGATAGTCGAACTTAATCTAGATATAAAAAATGAAGAGGATGCTCTTGCTCTTACTCGAGAAATGAGTGAAAGGTTGCTCGCAAATATGGTCATAGAAGATTTCGAAATTTCTATAATTAAGGATGATTTATGAAGGCAGCAATTATAGTTTTCCCTGGTTCAAACTGCGATAGAGATATTGCTGTATCGTTTCGTAATGTAGCTAANATTGAACCAAAAATGGTNTGGCACAAAGAGACTCATATCCCTGATTGTAACATCATTATTGTGCCTGGAGGTTTTTCTTTTGGGGATTATTTAAGNTGNGGATCAATTGCGGCCAACAGCCCTATTATGAGNGAAGTTATAAAAAAATCAAAAGAAGGNTTNCCAATAATAGGTATTTGTAATGGCTTTCAAATCTTAACCGAAACTAGANTACTTCCNGGAACNCTTATTAGAAATAATTGNCTATCTTTCATTTGCAAAACAACAAAATTAAGTGTTGTAAATAACCGTACATATTTTTCTCAAAAATATTTTGAAAGCCAAATTATAGATATTCCTATTGCTCATAATGAAGGTAATTATTTTGCCAATGATGAAATAATAAAAGAATTGGAAGACAATAATCAGGTAGCCTTTAAGTATTGTGATGAAGATGGAAATTTTTCTAATGATGCTAATCCCAATGGTTCTTTAAAAAATATCGCTGGAATAATAAATAAAAAAGGTAATGTTCTTGGAATGATGCCTCATCCAGAAAGAGCCACAAACAGGCTATCAAGATTAAATGATGGTGAAAAATTTTTTTTATCGATAGCTGAAACACTTCAATGAATAAAATTTCCAAAGAATTGGTTGAAGAACATGGAATAAATGAAGATGAATATGAATTTATCCTAAAATCTTTAATGAGAGAACCAACATTTACAGAGTTGGGTATCTTTTCTGCTATGTGGTCAGAGCATTGTTCCTACAAGTCATCTAAGTTCTGGTTAAATAAGTTGCCAACGGAAAACAAGAATGTAATTCAAGGTCCTGGAGAAAATGCCGGTATCATTAACATTGGTGATGGTTTTGCTGCAGTCTTTAAAATGGAGAGCCATAATCACCCTTCATTTATAGAGCCTTATCAAGGTGCTGCTACAGGAGTTGGAGGAATATTGAGAGATGTTTTTACTATGGGGGCTAGGCCTGTTGCGTTAATGAATTCATTGCGATTTGGAGAAACATCCCACAACAAAACAAGGCATCTTCTTAATGGTGTAGTTTCAGGAATAGGAGGTTATGGAAACTGCATTGGAGTGCCTACTGTTGGGGGAGAGGTTGAATTTAACTCCTCTTATAACGATAACATTTTAGTTAATGCAATGTGTATTGGCGTGGCTGAGATAGACAAAATATTTTATTCTAAAGCTTCTGGTGTTGGAAATTTAGTCGTTTACGTAGGGTCTAAGACGGGTCGCGATGGAATTCACGGAGCTACGATGGCATCATCTGAATTTGACGATAGCTCTGAAGAGAAAAGACCCACAGTTCAAGTTGGAGACCCCTTTTCAGAAAAACTTTTGCTTGAAGCTTGTCTCGAATTAATGAAAGAGGATGTAATAATAGCTATACAAGATATGGGGGCTGCTGGCTTAACTTCTTCATCTGTAGAAATGGCAGGAAAAGGTAATCTAGGTATTGAAATTGACCTAGACCATGTTCCTTGTAGAGAAATAAATATGAGTGCCTATGAAATTATGCTCTCTGAAAGTCAAGAAAGAATGTTAATGATAATTGAGCCAAAGAAAGAAGAAATAGCCAAAAAGATATTTGAAAAATGGGAGCTTGATTTCTCTGTCATAGGAATTCTGAATGATTCCAAAAGATTAGTTATAAAAAGAAATAAAGAAATTAAAGCAGAAATCAATATCGACATTCTCGAGAAAGGCGCACCTTCATACAAAAGACCATACAAAATTATTAATATGAAAGATTGCAACATAAAAGAAAGTGATCTTTCGAAGGAATCTCCTTTGACAATATTAAAGCAGTTAATTTATTCTCCTAATCTTTCAAGTAGAAAGTGGGTATGGGAACAATACGATCACATGGTTATGGCCGATACAGTCTTAAACCTTGGAGGTGATGCTGCAATTATAAGAGTCCATGATACTAATAAAGGGTTAGCCATAACAACAGATTCTACCCCGAGATATTGCATCGCAAACCCCTATGAAGGAGGTAAGCAGGCCGTTGCTGAAGCTTGGAGAAATTTAATAACTGTTGGGTCAAGGCCTATTGCTATTACTGATTGCTTAAACTTTGGAAACCCCGAAAAAGAGGAAATTATGGGACAATTTGCTGCTGCAACTCAAGGCATGGCTCACGCATGTGAAGAGCTAGACTTTCCAGTTGTCTCAGGAAATGTCTCACTCTACAACGAAACTAACGGTAAAGGTATAAACCCTACACCCACAATAGGGGGAGTAGGTGTAATCGATAATCTAGATATTTTCTCAACACACAATTTTAAGAGAGAAGATGATAATATTTTCATAATAGGGAAAACCACAGGATCAATAAATCAGTCAATATATGCTACAGAAATTTTAAAAAATAAAAATGGATGTCCACCAAAGGTTAATCTGGATGAAGAAAAAAATAACGGTAAAGCAATTCAAAAATTAATTAAAAATAAAATTATAGACACTTCACATGATATATCTGATGGAGGGCTTTTGGTTGCGCTAACGGAAATGGCCTTATCGGGAAATATAGGTTTCGAGTTGTTTCTTGAAAAAGAATTTTCGAATCATAGATTTCTCTTCGGTGAGGACCAAAGCAGGTATATTATAACTTTGCAGAATCATAAAATTGATGAAGCGATGCCATTTTTAAATGAAAAAAAGATCCAGTACCTCAACTTAGGAAAAACCAAAGGTACTAAATTAATTTTAAATGAAGAAGAAATATCTCTAAAAGAATTAAAAAACTTACACGAGAGTTGGTTTGATAATTATTTATCAGGAAAAGAAAATTAATGACTATTAAAGAAATAGAATTAAAAAAAATTTTAACCGAATCTTTTCCAGAAGCCAATATAAAGATAGATGACTTAGCGGGTGATGATAATCACTTTGCCTTGACTATTATTTCGTCAAAATTTAAAGGTATGTCTAGGATTGATCAACATAAAATGGTATATGATGCATTAGGATCTAAGATGGGCAACGAATTGCACGCTTTATCTATTAAAACCCAAATACCTTAGGAACTTTAATGATGGATGAGAAAATTAAAAAAGAAATAAAATCCAAAATTCAGAGCTCCGATATTCACTTGTTTATGAAAGGAACTCCACTTTTCCCACAATGTGGGTTTTCGAACACTGTGGTTCAAATTTTAACATATCTAGAGGTATCTTTCACTTCAACCGATGTTTTAGAAGATGAACAAATGAGAGATGCTATTAAAGAATATTCTAACTGGCCCACAATCCCTCAGCTTTATATAAAGGGTAATTTTATGGGAGGTTGTGACATTATCAAGGAAATGTTTGAAAGTGGTGAACTTAAGGAAGAATTTAGTAAAGAAAATATAAATTAGTTCCTAGAATAAAACTCCACAACTAAATTTGGTTCCATCTGTACCGGGTATGGAACTTCTGTAAGTTTAGGAATTCTTGTAATTTTTGCAGTTAATTTTTTCTGATCGCATTCAATATAATCTGGTATATCTCTTTCAGTGCTTTCAATGCCCCTTAAAACGATCTCCAAGGATCTTGATTTTTCTTTTAACTCAATCAAGTCTCCGGTTTTTAACAAATAAGAAGGGATATTAACTCTTTTTCCGTTAACCTTTACATGACCGTGGTTAATGAATTGCCGAGCAGAAAACACTGTTGGAACAAACTTAGCTCTATATATAACAGAATCCAATCTTCTTTCTAATAAACCTATGATGTTTTCTGATGTATCGCCTTTTATTCGTTCTGCTTCCTTAAATATTTTTTTAAATTGCTTTTCGGTTATGTTTCCGTAATAACCTTTAAGCTTTTGTTTTGCTCGCATCTGAAGTCCAAAATCCGAAAGTTTTCCTCTCCGTTGCTGGCCATGCTGTCCAGGTCCGTAAGCTCTTAGATTGACAGGGCTTTTAGGCCTTCCCCAGATATTTTCGCCCATACGCCGATCAATCTTATATTTAGCCCTGACTCTTTTCGTCATAAATTGCGTACCCTAGAATAATCCAAAAAAAAACCATTTCGGCGTTAAGTACATTTCTCTAAGCAATAAGTCAATTTCTTTGTAATGTTTCTTATTTCTTATCAGTTCCATCAGCAATAATTTTAATTTTTTTTAATTTCCTATTATCTTGATAACCATCTGGCCAACTTAGCAAAGATGTAATTACCCCTCGTAAAGTTTTTATATCTTGTTCAGTCAAAATAGATCTAGAAAAAATATTCCTAATATTTATCATCATTGTGGGTTTTTTTTCTATAGGCTTTAAGAAACCAGAATCTTCTAAAGCTCTCTCTAGATGTTCAAAAAAGCCAATAATTTCTCTTTTTTTTGCTGGTATAGTATCGCTCAATAACATTGTTCTTTTACTATAATTCACATTAACCCTATTAACCTCAGAAGCAATAATAATAACTGCTTGAGCTAGGTTCAAAGATGAAAACTCTGGGTTAGTTGGAATTTCGATAATTGTATCGGCAAATGAGATTTGAAAGTTACTAAGACCAGATTTTTCTCTTCCAAACAATATTCCAATATTAGAATTATTATCTAATATATTGATTTTATTATATAATTCTTCTGGCCCACAAGTAGGTTTAATCATATCCCTTGTACGTACAGTGCATGCAAAAAGATGATTCAAACTAGAAATAGAATCTTCAATATTATTAAAGACCTTGGCATTCCTTAAAACCTTCTCAGCACCTGCAGAAGCACTGATTGATTTTTTTGATAGGTGATCCTGCTCAGGATTAATTAAGAACAATTGATGCAAGCCAAAATTTAACATCGCCCTTGCAGTCATTCCTATATTTTCTGATAGCTGTGGCTCTGCAAGTATTATCTTTATATTATCTTTATTAATTTTTTTCATTGTAGATAAATAACCCTTTTATTATCAAACATCATTGAATATTCTACTTTATATGTTATTCAGTATCTTAATTCGAAAAATTGAGAAATAAATGTCTAAAATCAAGGTAAATTATCCAGTCGTAGAAATAGATGGCGATGAGATGACCAGAATAATCTGGGGCTTGATAAAGAAAAAACTAATACTGCCCTATATGGAAATAGATCTTCATTACTATGATCTCGGAATAGAAAGCCGTGATGAAACTAAAGATAAAATTACGGTTGAAGCCGCCAATGCTATTAAAGAGTATGGAGTAGGCATAAAGTGTGCAACCATTACTCCTGACGAAGAAAGGGTAAAAGAATTTGATTTAAAAGAAATGTGGAAATCTCCAAATGGAACTATAAGAAATATACTTGGAGGTACAGTTTTCAGAGAGCCTATCGTTTGTCAAAATATACCTAGATTGGTGCCAGGATGGACACAACCTATAATAATAGGAAGACATGCTTTTGGAGATCAATATAGAGCAACGGATTTTATAGTTCCAGGAAAAGGAAAGTTATCTGTTAAATGGGTATCAGATGATGGATCAGAAATAATAGAGAAAGAGGTGTATAATTTTGAAGATAGTGGAATAGCCATGAGCATGTATAATCATGATAAGTCGATAAGAGATTTTGCCAGAGCCTGTTTTAATTATGGTTTAGAAAGAAAATGGCCAGTATATTTATCAACAAAAAATACAATATTAAAGAAATACGACGGTCGTTTCAAAGATCTTTTCCAAGAAGTATATGAAAAAGAATATGCGAAAGAATATAAAAAATTGAACATTTCTTACGAACATAGGCTTATAGATGACATGGTTGCCTGTGCTTTAAAATGGCCAGGTGCTTTTATATGGGCCTGCAAGAATTATGATGGAGATGTACAATCTGATACTGTAGCGCAAGGCTTCGGTTCATTGGGATTAATGTCAAGTGTGCTGATGACTCCGGATGGAAAAACAGTAGAAGCTGAAGCAGCTCACGGAACAGTAACGAGACATTTTAGATTACACCAAAAAGGTGAAGAAACATCCACTAATTCAATAGCTTCAATCTTTGCTTGGACAAGAGGATTGTTACATAGAGCTAAATTGGATGAAAATCTTGAACTTGCTAAATTTTCAAAAACCCTTGAAAATGTTTGCATAAGGACTGTCGAAAAGGGTTTTATGACTAAGGACTTAGCGTTATTAGTAGGCCCTCAACAGTCATGGTTAACCACACAAGAATTTATTGATGAGGTAGACAAAAACCTTCAAAAGAAAATGTCTTAACTTCTATCTTTAATTAGCTCTTCAATAACTTTGATAGCCTCATTAATATTTTTAACATCTTTTGCGCCAGCTAAGGCCATATCTTTTCTTCCGCCACCACCCTTTCCTTCCATAATTTTTGAGGCTAAATTTACGATCTCGACAGCGTCGAATTTTTTGGTTAGATCATCAGTTACCCCTATTGCTATTGACGATCTTTCTTCATATGTGGATACCAAACAGCTTATTCCAGAACCTAGTTTCTTCTTGCATTCATCTGTCAAAGATCTGAGTTCCTTGCTATCTACGCCATCTAAGGCATCAAATAAAAAATTTATTCCATATATATCTTTAATTTCATATTTTAAATTCACCTTAGTTTTAATTCGCAGTGGCTTTTTCTTTTCTCTTTTTAATTTCTCAGAAGACTTAGACAATTTGTCGGTTAAAGAAAGTTTTTTGGGTGCTTCAGATCCTGTAACCGCTTCTATTCTTCTAACGCCTGCGGAAACTGAACTTTGAGAAATAATTTTAAAAGTTTTTATATGACTTAATCTTTCAACATGAGTTCCACCGCATAACTCTGTTGAAAATAAATCTTCTCCCATTGACAGGACTCGAACCTCTTCACCATATTTCTCTCCAAATAATGCTGTTGCCCCGATTTCAATAGCTTTATCATAAGATAGAATTTGTACCTCTACTTTTGAATCTTGCAAGATTAAAGCATTAACCATTCCTTCAATTTTTTCAATTTCTTCTATAGATACTGATTTAGAATGGCTAAAATCAAATCTCAATTTATCTGAATTAATTTTAGATCCTTTTTGAAAAACATGTTTTCCAAGAACTCTTCTTAATGATTCATGTAAAAGGTGTGTTGCAGAGTGGTTGGCTTTAATTTTTTTTCTATGTGAGTTATTGATCTTTAAGTTCATTTGGTCACCAAATGTAATCTGTCCTTCAAGAACCTCTCCAAAATGAGTAAAAATTTCGCCTATTTTTTTAGTAGTGTCTATAACCTCAAATTTTGCTTCTTTTGAAGAAATAATACCATTATCTCCAACTTGACCACCGCTTTCTGCATAAAATGGAGTCTGATTTAAAACAAGAAATGCTTTGTCTCCTTTTTGGATACTTTTAACTATTTTACCTCCTTTAATAATAGATTGTACTTCCCCCATTGAGTTTTCATTAGTGTAACCAAGGAATTCAGTTGGTGAACAATATTCTGCCAAATCAAACCAAAGCTTATCAACCTTTCTATCGCCTGATCCAGACCAAGATTCCTTTGCTTTCTTTTTTTGTTCAGACATTGATCTATTGAAACCATCAACATCAAGGGATAGTGATTTTTCCTTGAGAACATCTTCTGTTAAATCTAAAGGAAAACCGTAAGTATCATAAAGTTTGAAGGCTACAGAACCATCTAGAGTATTACCTTCCTTTAGTATTTTAGTTTCATTTTCTAAGACCTTTAATCCTTTTGATAAAGTGGTAAGAAATCTTTCTTCTTCATGAAAAATTATAGATTTTATTAATTCTTGTGCTCGATTTAACTCTGGATAAATATGGCCCATTAGCTCAACCATATATTTTGTTAATTTAAATAAGATAGGATCATTCACCCCAAGAATTTGTAGATGTCTCATAGCTCGACGCATTATTCTCCTTAAAACATAACCTCGACCATCATTAGACGGTGTAACTCCATCAGAAATCAAAAAACAAGTAGACCTTAAATGATCTGCTATTATCCTAAAACTTATGACGTTATCTTCTGAGGGTCTAATTTTGATTTCTTCTTCAATAGCTTCAATTAAGGATAAAAAAATATCTATTTCAAAATTATCTGTTTTACCTTGAAGGACAGCAGTCATCCTTTCTAGTCCCATCCCAGTGTCAATTGAAGGCTTAGGAAGGGGAATTCTTTTATTGTCTTGATCTTGCAGAAACTGCATAAAAACTAAATTCCAAATTTCTACGAATCTGTCTCCATCCTGATCCTTAGATCCCGGGGGGCCTCCAAGTATTTTTTCACCGTGGTCATAAAATATTTCTGAACAAGGTCCACATGGTCCCTCTGTTCCCATCGACCAGAAATTATCTTCAGTATCAATACTGATAATTTTATCACTGGAAAAACCGGAAATTTTCTTCCAAATTTGAGATGATTCCTCATCATCTTTATGAGTTGTTATTAAAAGATTATCTTTAGGCAAAGAAAATTCAGATGTAAGTAATTGCCAGGAAAATTCTATCGCCTCTTCTTTAAAATAATCTCCAAAAGAGAAATTTCCTAGCATTTCAAAGAAAGTATGATGTCTAGGTGTGTGACCTACATTATCGAGGTCATTGTGTTTTCCGCCAGCCCTTACACATTTCTGTGAGCTTACGACTCTCTTATTCTTAGACTCCTGATAACCAGTAAAATAATTCTTAAACGGAACCATTCCTGCATTAACAAACATCAGCGTGGGATCGTTTATAGGAACTAAAGGGCTAGAAGACACAACCTCATGACCATTGTTTTTGAAAAAATCTAAAAACTTTTTTCTTATATCGTCCAAATCATTCATTATACACCAAAGATAACAGACATTTGTTTCTTGGTATAATAATTCGTACGTTTCTTAAAGTAGAATTTACTTTGCTTCCAGCGCCTCTTTGGTATCATCTTCTGTTGCTTTTGGTTTTTCTTCTTGATTAATTAAATTATCACTCTTAATAAGACCGGCACTCTCTCTTATTGCAAACTCAATTTTATCAGAAATATCTGGGTTTTCTTCTAAAAATACTTTTGCATTTTCTCGACCTTGACCCATGCGTTCGTTCTCATATGAGTACCAGGTTCCAGATTTCTCAACAATTCCAGCCTCAACACCCAAATCAATAATCTCACCCTTCTTTGAAATACCTTTTCCATACATGATATCAAACTCAATAGTTTTAAAAGGTGGTGCCACCTTATTTTTAACAACCTTTACTCGGGTTTGATTCCCAACAATCTGTTCACGGTCTTTTATAGCTCCTATTCGTCGTATATCAATTCTGACAGTTGCATAAAATTTAAGCGCGTTTCCACCAGTGGTTGTTTCTGGACTTCCAAACATTACCCCTATTTTCATACGTATTTGGTTTATGAATATGATCATACAATTTGATTTTGAAATTGATCCTGTTAGTTTTCTCATGGCTTGACTCATCAACCTTGCTTGTAGACCTGGTAAGCTGTCGCCCATTTCCCCATCAAGTTCAGCTTTTGGCGTTAGAGCAGCAACCGAATCAATAACGATGACATCGACAGCGCCTGAACGTATTAAAGTATCAGTAATTTCTAGAGCCTGTTCTCCATTATCAGGCTGTGAAATGAGAAGTTCTTCAATATTAACTCCAAGATTTCGAGCATATATTGGATCTAAAGCGTGTTCAGCATCAATAAAACTGCATACACCGCCTTGTTTCTGGGCCTCTGCAAGGGCGTGTAAGGCTAAAGTAGTCTTTCCTGAGCTTTCTGGTCCATAAATCTCAACAACCCTGCCTCTTGGGAAACCTCCAATACCAAGACCAATATCTAGCCCTAACGACCCAGTAGAAATAGATGAAATCTCAGCAATCGCATCTCCCGAGCCCAGTTTCATTATTGATCCCTTACCAAACTGTTTTTCAATCTGACTAAGTGCGGTTTCTAGGGATTTTGATCTTTCCATGCTATTATCTTTAACAACTTTTAACGATTTATTCATTTTTCTACTCCATTTATATACAGGTCAACTAATTAATTTGTACTACTTTTGTTCTATTTTTGCAATAAAAATAAGTTATTGAATTATATATATAAATATAATATTGTTCTCTTTATAGTCTTTTTATTGAGTATTTTTTAAAAAAAAAAATCGAATCGATAATTACAATCAATCGTCGCGATAAATTTTCTCTTTTCTTTCGTGAACTTCTTGGGCATCAATAGATAATGTAGCTATTGGACGAGCAATCAGACGCTTTAGACTGATAGGTTCTCCCGTTTCTTCACAATAGCCGTAACTTCCATCATCTATTCGAGACAAAGCAGCGTCAATTTTGGAGATCAGCTTTCTATGTCTGTCTCTCGATCTTAATTCAAGAGAACGGTCTGCTTCTGATGAAGCTCTATCGGAAATATCGGAAAAATTGGAGGTTTCGTCCTGAAGATTATTCAATGTTTCCTTAGTTTCGTGAATAATATCATTGCGCCAATCATTAAGCCTTCTTCTAAAAAATTCCTTTTGCTTGGCACTCATAAAAAGATCTCTCTCTGATGGTGTGTAGTTTTTTGGTAAACGCGTAGCCATATTTAACCTTTCTAGAAATTGGGGTATTAAAACAAAAAACCAATAATCGCAATAGTTATTATAAATAAACATTGTTGAAATTTGAAAATTTGGCGATTAGATTGTCGTAGCTTATTACATAAATATAACGAAAAGGTGAAAAATGCGATTTGAGGGTACAAAAGATTATATAGCAACCAAAGATCTTAGAATAGCTGTGAATGCGTCAATAAGTTTAGAAAGGCCACTTCTTGTTAAGGGGGAGCCCGGCACTGGTAAGACTGTGCTAGCTGAAGAGATTTCTAAAGCTCTTGATATGCCAATAATTACTTGGCATATAAAATCAACAACTAAAGCACAACAAGGTTTATACGAATATGACGCTATCACTAGGTTAAGGGACTCTCAACTCGGGGATGAGAGAGTAAAAGATGTCAAAAACTACATAAAAAAAGGTAAGCTTTGGGACGCTTTTACTGCTAATGAAAGACCTATTTTGCTTATTGATGAAATTGATAAAGCAGATATTGAGTTTCCAAACGATTTACTGCAAGAGCTCGACAGAATGGAGTTTTATGTATACGAAACCAATGAAACAATTGTTGCAGAAAAACGACCAGTAGTCATTATCACTTCAAATAATGAAAAAGAGCTTCCAGATGCATTCTTAAGAAGGTGTTTTTTTCATTACATTGCTTTCCCTGATAATGAAACTATGAAAAAAATTGTTGATGTTCATTATCCGGATATAAAATCAAAACTTGTTTCTGAATCTTTAAAAGTTTTTTATCAGTTAAGAGAAGTCCCTGGATTAAAGAAAAAACCTTCGACGTCCGAGTTGCTTGATTGGTTAAAATTGTTAATGAATGAAGATATCACCCCTGAAATGCTAAGAGAGAAAAATACTAAAAATTTAATTCCTCCTTTACACGGCGCCCTTTTGAAAAATGAACAAGATGTTCATTTATTTGAAAGACTTGCATTTCTTGCCAGAAGGGAAAATAATCAGAATTAAAGATGTTTGTTAATTTTTTTCAAGAATTAAAGGAAGCTAATTTGCCTGTCACCCTAAGGGAGTACTTAACTCTCTTAGAGGCTCTTGAGGCTGGAATACCTAATAGAAATGTAGAAGACTTTTACTACCTATCAAGATCGACGCTTGTTAAAGACGAAAGAAATCTTGATAAATTTGATAGAGTTTTCGGTCATATCTTTAAAGGACTAGAAAATATTGAAGAGGATGAATTAGCTGAAATACCGGAGGAATGGTTAAAATCTCTTAATGAAAAATTCTTAACGGAAGAAGAAAAAAAACAGATAGAAGCCATGGGTGGATGGGAGAAATTAATGGAAGAGTTAAAAAAACGACTCGAAGAACAAGAAAAAAGACATGAAGGTGGTTCAAAGTGGATTGGAACTGGGGGAACATCTCCTTATGGAGCCGATGGTTATAATCCTGAGGGTATAAGAATAGGGCAAAAAGAAAATAGGAATTTTAAAGCCGTTAAGGTGTGGGATAAAAGAGAATTTAAGAATCTTGATTCCGAGGTAGAAATAGGCGTTAGAAATATAAAACTTGCTTTAAGAAGATTAAGAAAATTTGCTAGAGAAGGTGCTGCTGATACGCTGGATCTTCCTGATACTATCAAAAATACTGCTAACAAAGGATATCTTGACATATCTTTGGTTCCCGAAAGAAGAAACAATGTAAAAGTTTTGTTATTTTTTGATGTTGGAGGGTCTATGGACCCACATGTCCGCTTATGCGAAGAATTATTTTCTGCTGCTAGAACAGAGTTTAAGAATATGGAAAATTTTTATTTCCATAATTGCTTATATGAATATGTGTGGAAAGATAATAGAAGAAGACATAGAGAAAGGATAGATACTTGGGATATTTTGCATAAATATTCCTCGGACTACAAGATCATTTTTGTAGGAGATGCCTCTATGTCCCCTTACGAAATTACTTATTCAGGCGGTAGTGTTGAGCATTGGAACGAAGAAGCAGGAGGTATTTGGTTAGAAAGAATTAACAATATTTACCACAATGCAATATGGATTAATCCTGTCGAAGAAAAACATTGGGAATTTATCCCTTCTTCACAAATTATTAATCAAGTATTTTATGACAGAATGTATCCATTAACCCTTGAAGGTCTTGATAATGCTATGAAAGAATTAAGTAGGAAAAAATAATCATGATTAAAAAATTTATATTCGTTCTTTGTTTCTTTGTTGTTGCTTGCGCAACGCCCCTGACAAAAGAAGAAAAAGCAGAAATAATAGAAAATATTGATCACGAAGAATGTATTGAGTTAAAATTTGTTGAAGGTACTGAGGCTTATGGTGGTTGTCGTTTAACCTTAAAATCAATAAGAGCACAAAATAAGACTACTGCGGCTATAAAAAGAAACGGTCTTGACAATAGATTTTGTCACAGATGGTATTGCTGGTAAAATTATAAAACTCCAAGCTTCTTCTTCAAATCAGTACTTGAGGTAGTATACTGAAAAGTAATTTTCTTATCTGGATAGACGTATGAGTGTGCTTTCTGGGCCATTAGAGCGGCTTCGTGGAACCCACATAAAATTAATTTAAGTTTTCCAGGATAGGTATTGATATCTCCAATAGCAAAAATTCCTTTTTGGTCTGTTTCAAATTTTTCAGTATCAACAGAAACTAGGTTTTCATTAAGATTGATGCCCCAATTTGCAACTGGCCCCAGTTTCATTGTGAGCCCAAAGAAAGGTAAAATAGTGTCACAATCTATTTTAATTTCATTCTCTCCTTGACTACAAACCACACTATCTAAAACACCATCCTTACCATTTAAAGACTTTACTTGACCCAAATGAAATTTGATTTTGTTTTCTGAAATGAGTGAAGATACTTTGTTTACTGTTTCAGGGGATGCTCGGAATTCTTCTCTCCTGTGTATAAGCGTCACTGAATCGGCATCATCGTTTAGTGTTATTGCCCAGTCCAGAGCTGAATCTCCGCCACCAACAATAACTATATTTTTTCCTTCAAATTTTTTTCTGTCACGAATTGAATAAAAAACTGATTTATTTTCGTATTCACTTATACCTTTAATGTGTGGTTTCTTGGGTTGAAAACTTCCTCCCCCAGCAGCAATAACGACAACTTTTGAGAGAAAGGTTTTTCCTGTATCAGTTTTGGTTTTCCATAGATCCTCTCCTTCATTTTCTAACTCAGTAATCATACTAGACAAGTGAAAATTAGGTTTAAAAGGATTGATCTGCTTTATAAGAAGCTCCACCAATTCATTTCCCATGACGACAGGCATTCCAGGAATATCGTAAATGGGCTTATCAGGGTACAATTCAGCACATTGCCCGCCGGGTTTGTCAAGGATATCAACGACCTCACATTTTATGTCTAAAAGACCAAGCTCGAAAACCGAGAATAATCCAACAGGTCCTGATCCTATTACAACAGCATCAGTTTCTATTATTTGAGAATTCATCTAATTAAAATTGCTTTTCTGGTAAACGAACGATCAAACCATTCAATTCATCTGAAACCTTAATTTGACATGATAAGCGACTTTGATCAGAAACTTCGAAAGCAAAATCCAACATATCCTGTTCCATGGTTTCACTTTTTCCTGTTTTATCAACCCATTTTTCGTCGACATAAACATGACAGGTTGCACAGGCACAGGCTCCGCCACAATCAGCGTCTATTCCTGGAACATTGTTCTGTATAGCGCTTTCCATAATAGTTTTACCATTTTCCGCTTCGACTACATGCTCTGTTCCGTCAAATTCTATATAGGTAATTTTAGCCATATTACTATAAATCCAATTAGTCCCTTTTCTTCATAACCAAAATAAATTATGCAAATGATTAATTCTAAATATTTACAACTTTTATCAAGATCATTACAACTCTGACATACACAATTTATAATAAAAATGAAAATAAAATATGAGCAAAAGAAATTCTATCAAAGACTTAGATAATAGATCCTTACGGATATTAATGCCAAGCTATAGGAGTCATCCCTACACTGGCGGACAAGGCATCTATATGAGATTGGTTACAAAGGCCATGATAGGTTTAGGTCATTCGGTGGAAGTCCTTTCAGGTCAACCTTATCCCATTCTTGATGAAGGCGTAGGTTTAACTAAACTTCCGTCATTAGATTTATACTCCTATGAAAAACCTTTAGATTCTTTTAATTTTAATTTATTTAAAGATTGGATCAACCTTTATGAATGGTTTAGCCATCTAACTGGAGGTTTTTCTGAGCCCTATACTTTTGGTGAAAGAATGGCAAGATGGGGAAAGAATAATTACTCTAATTATGATGTAGTGCACGATAATCAAACTCTTGCTTGGGGCTTGCTAAAACTAAAAAATATGGGACTGCCGGTTGTAGGCACAATACACCACCCAATAACAATGGATAAGAGGATAGATATTCAGCATGCTAAAAGTATTTCCTTAAAAATATTAAAGTGGAGATGGTACAGCTTCTTGAATATGCAGATTAAGGTAGCTAGAAAACTTGATCCTATTATTGTTGTTTCAGAAAATACCAGAAAGGATCTGGTTAAAGATTTTAAAATTGACCCAAAAAAGACAAGAAAAGTTTTACACGGCATTGATCACGAAACTTTTAAACCAATTAAAAATATTGCTAGAGAAAAGAACAGTCTTATAACCACGGCAAGCGCCGATGTTCCTCTCAAGGGGCTAATTTATTTGATAAGAGCATATGATACACTTTTGAAAGAATTTCCGGATTTGAATCTCACAGTTATTGGAAGGCTAAGGGAAGGACCAACTTCAGAAGAATTGGAAAAAAGAGGAATTAAAGAAAAGGTAAAGTTTGTAACCGACCTATCAGGAGAAGAAATAGCAGAACTTTATGCTAGATCAACTATTGCTGTTTCTCCATCTGTTTATGAAGGCTTCGGTTTTCCTGCCGGTGAAGCAATGTCATGCGGCATACCTCTGGTTGCAACCAACGGCGGATCTCTTCCAGAAGTTGTGGGTGATGCAGGCATTATTGTACAACATTCAAACCCTGGATCACTTGTTAATGCCTTAAAAGACCTCCTTAACTCTCCTGAGAAACAAAAAGAGTTATCTTACAAAGGTAGGAAAAGGGTTCTAGAACGTTTCACCTGGAAAAGAGCCGCAAAAGAATTGGTAGAAGTTTACAAAGAGGCAATTATTAATGCTAACGGTTGATTTAGAGAAATTGAACATTCAAGATGGTTCAACCGTCCTTGATTTAGGTTGTGGAAAAGGTCGGCATCTTCATCGCCTCTATTATTATAGAAAATGTCACGTTGTTGGGCTCGATTTATCCTTAAATGAGCTGAAAACAACATACCAGGGTTTTGAAAAATATCCGGATGTAAATGAAGAAGAAGAAAGAAGATTTGATCTTATGGCCGGAGATGCTCTGCGTTTACCCTTCAAAGACAAGATCTTTGACAATTTAATTTGTTCTGAAGTTCTTGAACATATTTCCGATTACGATGCTGTAATAAAAGAAATCCATAGAATAACAAAACCTGGAGCAAAAATAGGAATATCAGTTCCAAGGTGGTTACCAGAGAAACTATGTTGGTATTTATCTGATGAATATCATAACGAACCGGGTGGTCACGTGCATATTTTTAAGTATAAGGCTTTGAAGAATACATTCATTAGAAATGGCTTCAAATACTGTGGAAAAGAACATAAACATGGACTACACAGCCCCTACTGGTGGTTAAAATGTATTGTAGGCACAAAGAATGAAAAAAATTTTTTTGTAAATACCTACAGAAAATTCTTGGAATGGGACATATTAAAAAGACCCTTATTAACAAGATTTCTAGAAAAGATCTTTGATCCTTTGATAGGAAAATCATTGGTTATATATCTGGAAAAAAAATAATGATGATAAGAATAATTGGAAAAGATAAACAAAAAAAATACTTCCAAGGGGCATTGGATAGGATTAGAAATCTTCAAGATAAAGACGGATCAATTCCTTGGTTTGAAAATGGGTCTTTTGATGCCTGGAATCATTTGGAAAGTCTTATGGCTCTTAATATATTTAATTATGAAAAAGAGGTTAAACTCGGTTTTAATTACTTAAGAAATAATCAACAAGAAGATGGTTCTTGGCTAGGAGAGCTAGGGAGTACTTTAGAAATCGAAGAAAATGACGGTACTTTTGTAAAAAGAGAAGAAAAGAAAAAAAGCTTTACCAGAGACACTAATTTTACAGCCTATATTGCAACAGCAGTTTGGCATAATTTTCTATTAAATGGGTCGTTAGACGAGTTAAATTACAACTGGAGTATGGTTGAGTGTGCAATTAACTTTGTTTTACTTAATCAATCTAAGGAGGGTTCAATAAGATGGGCCGCCGAAAGCCCTGAGGCGACTGAAGATGATGCCCTCATCACCGGATGCTGTTCAATCTTTAAGAGCTTGATTAGTGCTATTAATTGCGCGCGCGCATTAAATAAAGACACAAAAACTTGGGAAGAATCATTAGGAAAACTTAAAGAGGCTATAATCTATAAACCTCACCTTTTTGACAAAACATGGGAATCAAAAAAAAGATTCTCCATGGATTGGTATTATCCAGTTTTATGTGGGGTAATTACAGGTCGAGAAGCTGAAAAAAGGATTTCTGAAAAATGGAACGATTTTGTTGTAGAAGAAATAGGTTGTCTTTGTGTTTCAGATCAACCATGGGTTACAATAGCCGAAACTGCAGAACTTGCCATTACCCTAGCAAAAACAGGAAATCAAGATAAAGCCTATGAATTATTATCATGGATAGAGAAATGCCGAGATAAAGATGGTGCCTACTGGATGGGAAGACAATATAGTGAGAATGTATTCTGGCCTGCAGAAAAACCTGGTTGGACATCTGCTGCTGTTATATTAGCTACAGATGCTTTATCAGGATTTAGCTTGGGTTCAGAAATTTTTTTAAAAGATGATTTAATCTAGCTTCCTGAGAACTCTTAAGGATTTCTCTATTCTCTCTTCAGAAAAATGGCCTTCCAATATAGCTCTTTTGTAGATTTCGTAAGGAGGTCTACCCCCATCTTGAGGATTAGGAAAAACGTCATGAATAGCCAAGATTCCTCCTTTAATAATTTTTGTGTTCCAGTTCTTATAATCGTTCTCTGCTGCATCGATTGTATGTCCTCCGTCAATAAAAATCATCGAAAGAGGTGTTTGCCAATATTTAGCTGCAAGAGAGGAATCGCACACTATTGGAATAACTGTATCCAACAAACCAGCATTTCTTATATTTTTTAAAAATTCTGGAAAGGAATTTATTCTTCCAGTACCTTCATCATAAAGATCTTCATCATGATATTCCCAACCAACTTGATTTTCTTCTGATCCCATATGGTGATCGACAGAATAAATACAACTTTCGTTTTCTTTACAAGCCATCGCTAAATAAATAGTGGACTTTCCACAATAAGAGCCGATTTCTAAAATGGGTCCGGACTTTGATACTTCCAATGCTACTTCAAAGAGACACTGACCTTCGTCAGGATCCATAAAACCTTTTATCTTTTCAAAGTTCAATGGGAGTTTCAAAATAGTCTCTATCCGTTGTTAATCTTTTCTTGGTATCTAGTATATTCCATCTTAACGACATTAGCTAAGAGATAAACTCCTATGAGGTTAGGAATTGCCATCAAAAACAATGCTGAATCGGAAAGATCAATAACTTTTTCCAAATCAAGAGAGGAGCCTATAACGGCAAAAACACAGAAAACAATTTTGTAAATTAATTCTGCTGATCTTACTTCTCCAAATATGAAAGTGACAGCTTTTACCCCATAATATGACCATGAGATAGCTGTAGAAAAAGCAAAAAGGACAGCTACAAAAGCTAACACATAAGGAAACCAAGGAAGAACCGAACCAAAAGCTTCTGATGTCAATCGCGCTCCCTCAATGCCCTCTTGGCCAGAGAAAACCCCTGTAACAATGATCACAAGAGCTGTCATAGTGCATATTACGACTGTGTCGATGAAGGGCTCCAAAAGAGAAACGATACCCTCTGTCGAAGGCTCATCAGTTTTAACGGCTGAATGAGCGATAGGTGCGGATCCAATGCCTGCTTCATTAGAGAAGACCGCCCTTCTGAAACCCAAAATTAAGACCCCCATAAATCCTCCTGTTACACCTTCGGGTGAAAATGCTCCAACAAAAATAGAGGAAACAGCAGCTGGAATATGCTCCAAATTGACTACTAAAATAACTAAAGCCGATAAAATATATATTATAGCCATAGAAGGAACGAGCTTAGACGTAACAGAAGCTATTCTTTTTATACCACCAATGATAACAAAGCCAATGAGGACTGCAAATACCAATCCATATACCCATGAATTTTGATCCAAGAAACCACCTTGGCCTCCAGAAATATAAACCAAGAGATCTAGGGATTGATTAACCTGGAACATATTCCCACCTCCAAGGGAAGCAAAGATGCAAAAGATTGCAAATGTGTACGCTAAAAATTTTCCTATTATTGGAAGTCCTTTTTCTCGAAGTCCTTCAGAAAGATAATACATTGCTCCACCAGACACACTTCCATCAGTATTTATTTTTCTATATTTAACCCCCAAAGTGCATTCACAGAACTTTAAAGACATGCCGAGCAAACCAGAGAGTATCATCCAGAAAGTAGCTCCCGGTCCTCCTAAAGAAATGGCAACCGCTACTCCTCCTATGTTTCCAAGTCCAACTGTTCCCGAAAGAGCTGTCGATAGAGCCCTAAAATGAGAAACTTCCCCTGTCGAAGAAGGATCAGAAAATTTTCCACGAACCAAATCGAGTGAATGTTTAAATGCCGTAAAATTGATAAAACGGAAATACAAAGTGCAGAAAACTCCTCCTATAATTAACCATATTACAATTAGTTCTACGTTAGCTTTTCCCATAGGCAGGGCATAAAAGACAATCTGAGATACAACCCTTGAGGTGGGTGCAAGGAATTCATTAATACGTTCATCAATTCCCGCATAAAGGTTAACGGGTATTAAAGATAAAATGCTAACAAAAATAGATTTCCATTTACAGCTGTTCATTAAGCTCTCCAAATCTGATAGATTAATAAAAAGGATAGTATTTATTATAAAAATAATTACAAACTATTTAGAGTTATTTTTTGATTGGAAAAAAAATGGGATCACTCCAGCTAAATTCCTTGATAAAGCAATTTGGAAAAAATACTGATGGTCGTATTGCCGTCAATGGCATTTCACTAGAAGTGACTCAAGGAGAAATGGTGGGCATAATTGGGAAGTCTGGTGCAGGAAAATCTACATTACTAAGAATGATCAACAGACTGGTTGAACCCACTAGTGGTTCGATTTCATTTGATGGTACTGATGTAACATCGCTCAAAGGAAAAGCTTTAAAAAAATGGCGCTCAGAATGCGCCATGATTTTTCAGCAATTTCATCTTATTGATAGGCTTGATGTATTGACCAATGTTCTTACAGGGACTTTAGGAAGAAGATATAATATATTGAATCTATTAAAGATTTTTCCTAAAGAAGAGAAAATAAATGCTCTTAAAGCCCTTCACAAGCTTGATCTCTTGGGTAAGGCCCTACAACGTGTTGAGACATTGTCCGGCGGTGAGCAACAACGGGTGGCAATAGCTAGGGCCTTGATGCAAAAACCAAAAATCCTTTTGGCCGATGAGCCTATTTCTTCTCTCGATCCTAAGAACTCAAAAATTGTGATGGATGACATTAAAAAAATTAATAATGAAGAGGGAATAACAGTTATATGTAATCTCCACTCCTTGGAGGTAGCCAAACAATACAGCAAAAGACTTATTGGATTGTCTGAAGGAAAGATTGTATTTGATGGACCGCCAGAAAATCTTACTCAAGAATTATCCCAAGAACTGTACGATTTGGAAAATGAATAACATTCTAGAAAATTATTCAAAAAACTACTCTGAACAAATTAAGAAAAGACGTTTCTGGAATATTTTTATCGTTTTAGGATTATTTGTTGCAATCCTTATCTCCTCTTCAATAATTGATTTGAACATGACAAGAATAACTTCCGGAATTCCACGTCTTGGAGATTATATTGCGAAGATACTTCCTAATCTTGACACAAATTTACTTTTTGCTAATTCGCAGATAGAGGGTTCAGTTCCTTATTGGTATTTTAATTTTAAGAAATACATAGTTCTCCTTTATGAGACGTTTAATATGGCTGTGCTTTCTACCCTCTTTGGGTTCGTTTTTGCATTATTACTCAGTTTTTTCTCCGCAAGGAATATTACTCCTAACGTGTTGAGTTTTTTTTTCGTGAAAAGGTTTTTAGAATTTCTAAGGGGAGTCCCCGAAATTATTTTTGCTATTTTATTTGTTTGGGCTTTGGGTGTAGGTCCACTTGCCGGAATTATAGCTATGACGATTCACACAACCGGAGCCTTAGGTAAGTTATTCTCGGAGGTCCATGAGAATGCAGAACTAAAATCTTGTGAAGCTATTCGATCAGCTGGAGGTGGATGGGTTCCCGAAATGCGTTATGGGGTTCTACCTCAGGTCCTGCCTAATATTATTTCTTATGCTCTTTTACGATTTGAAATTAACATCCGAGCCTCAACTGTAATTGGGTTTGTTGGTGCTGGAGGAATAGGTCAGGAATTGTATCTGGTGATAAATTTTAACTATTACGAAGAAGTCAGCGCTATCATTTTATTAATTATTCTGACAGTAATTACTATCGATATAACCTCGGGCGCTTTACGACAAAGAATTATTAAGGGTACTCATGACTAATAAAGATATTATTTCCCTCTGCCCTCAAGCTTTTCTTCCTTTTTGGAGGCGTTCTCCCGTTACTTTCATATTAGTAATATTAAGTATTATTTATCTTGGTTTTGCCATTCATTTTTTTGGTTTTTCTCTCTCCAAGATTCTTGAGGGATTTGCCAATATGAAACCTATTCTGGTTGCAATGTTCACGTGGCAAGATTTTTCAACTTGGAATTTTCCTGGAATTTTTGACGGCTTAGTGCAAACGCTTGCTATGGCTTTTTTGGGAACATTTTTTGCAACCCTAGTCTGTATCCCTATTAGCTTTCTTACATCAAAAAAGGTTTTTCGTTTTACCCTTTTGAGATTTTTTATAAAACGCATTCTTGATATGATTAGAGGTGTGGACATTCTTATCTGGGCCATAATTTATGTTCGGGCTTTTGGTCTCGGTCCACTTGCTGGATTGTTGTCGATTTTTACGGCAGATGTTGGAACGTTAGGAAAACTTTTCTCGGAAGCTACAGATAACGCTGATACAAAACAGATAGAAGGTATAGAGTCATCAGGTTCAAATAAAATATCGGTTATCCGTTTCGGTGTTGTTCCACAAATCATTCCAATCTTCATTTCCCAAAGTCTTTATTTTTTTGAATCCAACACCCGATCGGCCGTGATTCTCGGTGTTGTTGGCGCTGGAGGAATCGGGCTTCAGTTGACAGAAAGAATGAAGGCCCAGTACTGGGATCAGGCCCTATTCATCATCGTTCTTATTCTTATTATGGTCACTATCATTGATACGCTTTCAAGAGCTATTCGAAAAAGGATTATTGATGAATAAATTTTTTAACGAATCGAAATATTTTTTTAAAATAGGTTTTCCCATGTTGGGATCACAACTCTCCTATATGATCATGTTCACCACAGATACTATTGTTGCGGGGCGAGCAGGGGCAGAGGAGTTAGCAGGAGTTGTTATTGCTAATGCCTTTTTGAATCCAGTCTACATGTTTATGGCAGGAATAATCTTTTCCGTCATACCTATTGTCGCCCATCTTAACGGAGCGCAACGTTACAGAGAAATTGGCGTAAAAATCCGAGAAATTTTTTGGCTGGCGCTCTTTTTAGGATTTCTCTTGTTAATCTTTGGTTTTTTTGGAAGCAATCTCCTCAGATTTTTTCCCATAGAGGAAGGAATTATTTCCATCTCCATTGCTTACCTCAAGGCGGTTTCGATAGGAATGTTTTTCTATCTCATGTTCCGTCTATTAAGTTCATATAGTGAGGGGTTAACCTTAACTCTTCCCGTTTTCTATGTTGTCTTCATTGGAGCGCTTCTAAACATTCCCCTGGATGTCATCTTCGTTTATGGGTATTTTGGCCTCCCCGCCATGGGGGGTGTCGGATGCGGATATGCAACCTCAATAATATCCGTATTGATGTTCATCTCCATAGCCTGTGTTGTTCTGCTTTCAAAACCCTATCAGAAGATTAGATTGCTTGAAAAATTTACAGGACCATCAAAAGAAACGTCACTTGAGGTTTTGAAGCTTGGTGTCCCTATTGGTTTTGGAATATTTGCTGAAATGAGTATGTATGCCGGTGCAGCTATTATCCTTGGGTCATTAGGCGAAATCGTTGTGTCCGGGCATGCTGTTGCTCTGAACATTGCAAGCGTTGTCTTTATGTTACCTCTTGCCATTGGTCTTGCCGCTTCCACTCGTGTAGGAAACCTTCTGGGAGAAGAAAGGTTTGCCGACGCACGGTACTCATCATTTGTTTCTGTTGGTCTTTGTTTCTTTGGTGCTCTTTTCAATATGACATTTCTTATTCTATTGGGAGATTACTTTATTTCTCTCTACACAACCGATGTGCTTGTCTTTGGTGTCGCCAGTCAACTTCTAATTTATGCTGCAATCTTTCAGATTCCTGACGGTATTGGAATGGGTAGCCTAGGCGCGCTCAGGGGTTATAAGGACACTTTCATGACAATGGTTTTCCTTGTGATTTCCTACTGGGTCTTTGCTATTCCCTTTGGGTATTTCCTCACCTATTACGGGATCAATGAGCCCATGGGTGCCAACGGCATGTGGAT
>PCCF01000023.1 GCA_002731945.1 Rhodobiaceae bacterium
AGAAAGTCTTTCCATTTTAGGAACAAACCACCAATGTTCAAAAAAACATTTTTCTGGATCAGTAGGGTGTGGCTGAGGTCTTTGTACTTGGATACCATCCGGTGTCATTGTTATGTCATAATTGGGAAAACAATTATAGAAATAGTAATCTGTCAATTGTTCGTCAGTTAAGAATTCATAATGCCAAAAACCCTTTTCTTTAGCTAATTTTCTTTTCTGTTTTTGTATTGCTGTTCTTGTTTCCTGAGCTTTCCCTGAGAAATCATCAGGATTTAAATCCCAAGCCTTTAGAGCCTCACTTAGAGGAAACTGTACATCATTAGGCGATTCATTGCCTAGAGCTGGCTTATGTCCTGGCATTAGCATTCTATTATGTCCATTCTCATACATATCGAATTGAGAAAATTTATAGTTATTTTCTATATGCACTGATAATTCCGGATGGAGTGTAGGAAGATGATAAGACTCATTAAAATTATCATGTATTATTTTCCAATTGCAATTAACCTCACATGTTAGATTTAAAACTCTTATAAATCTTTCAGGTTGATATGGCTCTAAATGATCTAAGAGGGGAGAGAGGGCTTCTTCAAATTCCTGAGGATTGTCATCTAAGTTAATCCAAACAAAACCTAAAGCGGTTTTGCATTGAACTTCTTTTAATTTAATTTTACCGCAAGGGTTGCCACCATCAAAATCCTCAGGGTCTTGAAGATTCCTTAAAATACCTTGTGTATCATATACCCATCCATGATAGGTGCATTTGAAAGTATCTAAAGATCCATTTTCTACATGCACAAGGATATTTCCTCTGTGCGGACAGACATTATAAAAAGCTTTAATTGAATTATCTTTCTGTCTTACAACTAATATTTCTTCTTTTCTTATTTTGTATACAAAAAAATCATCAGAATTAGGTATCTCAGAGGCCCATCCGGCTATTTGCCAGACTTTAGTCCACATGCAATCCCATTCCTTTTCCATAAAATTCTTAGAATAATATCTTTCACCTGATATTTTATCTCCCCTAATAACGGGGTCGGGTTGGTGATCTCTAGGTGTTGGCTTTATTTTTAATTTTTGCTTACTCATTTTATTTTTCTATTTTAAACAAACTCTCTCTTTATTGGTTTTCATATCTTAGTAATATGTATAAAATTTATTTTATAGATAATAAAGTTTTTTTAGAAGAGGAAAATGAAAATGACCAAAATCTCTGAAGAGATGATAAATAATTTGGAAGCAAAATTTTTTTTTGAGGACCTTACTTCAAAGTATTGTAGAGGTCTCGACAGGATAGATGAAGATCTTCTTAGAAGTGTTTTTTGGCAAGACGCTGAGGTGGATATAGGGATTTTCTCAGGCTCCATCGTAGATTTTATACCTTTTATTATTGAAACATTGAATTCCTCTATTCGAAGCTCACACTCTGTGAGTAATTTTTTATTTGAGATAGATAATAATTTTGCTGTAGGCGAAATTTATGTACATGGAGTTAGTTCATTTTTTAACGAAGAAAATGTCGAAATTGATGGACATGTTGGAGGAAGATATCTAACACAATATGAAAAAAGAGAAGAAGAATGGAGAATGACTAAGTTAAGGTTTATTATGGACTGGAACATGAATATTGAGTCTAGTGCTTTGTGGAATCAAGGCTTCTGCATTGGTGTAAGGGGAGAGGGTGATTTATCTTATTCTTCTTTAAAATCGAGATAGGAAAATAAAAAAAATGTTTAAAGGCTCAATAGTAGCATTAGTAACCCCATTTAAAGGTGATAAGATTGATGAAGAATCACTAAGAAATCTTGTTGAATGGCATATTAAAGAGGGAACTAACGGGATAGTCCCGGTTGGTACAACAGGCGAGAGCCCGACGTTAGATCATGCTGAACATAAGTCTGTTATAGAAATTGTTATAGATCAAAACAATGGAAGAATACCAATAATAGCAGGGACTGGATCTAACTCAACTAAGGAGGCAATTAATCTTTTAGAGCACGCAGAATCTTCAGGCGCTGATGCTGCATTAGTTGTTACTCCGTATTATAATAAACCTACACCCGAAGGAATTTATCAGCATTATAAGGCTTTAGATGGGTGTTCGAAAAATTTACCCATTATAATTTATAATATTCCATCTAGGTCTGTGATTGATATAAAACCAAAAGATATGGGTAAGCTATCGAAACTTAAAAAAATAGTAGGCGTTAAAGATGCAACTAGTGAGATTGCTAGAGTTTTAGAGCATAAAGAGCTTTGTGGCGATAATTTTATTCAACTCTCTGGAGAAGATGAAACTATATTTGACTATATGCGAGCAGGTGGACAAGGGTGTATTTCTGTTACGGCAAATATTATCCCGAACATCTGCGCAAAACTTCACAAACTATTTGAAGAAGAAAAATTTGATGATGCTATCAAAATTAATAACTCTATTATGCCTTTGCATAAGGTCCTGTTTTTAGAAACAAGCCCCGGACCAGTAAAATATGCTCTTTGTAAATTGGGGTTAATTGAAAACACATTAAGACTACCCTTGGTTTCTGTACAAGAAGAAACAAAAAATAATATTGATCAAGTTCTTTCAGTTTTAGAGTTGATTTAATGTCCTCAAAGGCTGGAGGCAGAAAGAAAAAATCTAATTTAAATATTATTACCGATAATCGAAAATCAAGATTTTTATATAATATTGAAGAAACTTTTGAAGCTGGAATAGTTCTTGAGGGATCAGAAATTAAAAGCTTACGGATGAACAGGATTAATATAAAAGAGTCATATGCGAGCCAAGAAAAGGGTGAAATATTTTTAATAAATGCAAATATTCCCGAGTACAAAAATGCCTTTGGCAGTAATCACAAACCGAAAAGAAAAAGAAAATTATTGTTGAATAAAAAAGAAATTATTAAGATTTCTTCTTCTATTCAAAAGAAAGGTATGACCGTTATACCAACAAGAATGTATTTTAATAATAATGGCATCGCGAAAATAGAGCTAGGGATTGGTAAAGGAAGAAAGTTGTACGATAAAAGAGAAATTAAGAAAACTAGAGATTGGGAAAGACAAAAATCTAGATTATTGAAAGACAAAAATTAGTTACGTTTTGAGAATTTTGTTGGCTAATAAAAAAATTTTTTGGAACATTTCTACGTTTAATCTTCTAGTATTAGTATTATATCTCGAGCAATGATAGCTATCTATTAGAGAAATATTATTAATAGTATGAATCATTCCATGCTTAAACTTATAATCACTTTGTTTTCTTCCCAGTGTCGAGATTATACTTTTATGAGAGATGTGTCCTAGAGCAATTATAACCTTAAGGTTTTTATGTTGTTTAATAGTTGTTCGTAAATATTGAGAACAGTTTTTTATTTCACTACCAATTGGCTTGTTTTGAGGAGGAACGCATCTAACAGAATTTGTAATTGTGCAATTTACAAGAGAAAGCCCATCGTTGATATTTGACATATAAGATCCAGAAGAAAGTTTTGCCTTCTTAAGGGTTGAATACAAAAGATCGCCCGCATAATCCCCTGTGAAAGGTCTCCCTGTTTTGTTTGCACCTTTCAATCCGGGCGCTAAGCCTACTATTAATAATTCAGAATTCGATTTACCAAAAGAGGGGACTGGAGCATTGTGCCAATCTGGATATTTCTCTTTATTGTAATCCCTGAATTCTTTCAATCGTTTGCATTTAGCGCAGTCGATTCTAGGCTCTATTAATTTTTCCATTATTATCTTATAGTCCAATAATTCAGTTTAAATTAAATAATAGTTAATTTTTTACGAAAAACTTGAATTTATTTAATTTTAAGCTTATTAGGACGAACAAGGGAAATTGAAATGGCTAGAGTTACAGTTGAAGATTGCGTTGATAAGATAGATAGTAGGTTTGATTTAGTTCTTTATTCCGCTCATCGTTCGCGAGAAATGTCTGAGGGTGGTGAGATTTTGGTTGACCGAGATAATGATAAAAATCCGATTGTTGCATTACGAGAAATTTCGGAAGAAAAAGTTGTATCTAAAGAATTAGAGGAAAGAGTTATAGAAAGTCTGCAGACTCAGATTGATGTAGACGAGCCCGAAGAAGAGTTTATTCCTTATAGACCCACAGAAAAGAAATCTTTGATAGAAAAATCTCTTGCTGGTGAAGAACATTCTGATGAAAATGAAGGGCTAAAAGAAGAAAATAAAATAATGAACGAAGAAGAACTTCTGAAGGCAATCCAGGACAATCTTGATAGCAAAAAGAACAACAGACGTAAAATTTAATTTTTTAGGATCTTTAAATGCGACAATATGAGCTAGTTGATCGCGTTCTTTCTTATAACCCAAAAGCAGACGAGAGCTTAATTAATAAGGCTTATGTATATGGAACTAAGATGCACGGAGTGCAATTAAGGGAATCAGGCGACCCTTATTTCTCACATCCTTTAGAGGTTGCAGGAATCTTAACCGAACTCAAGCTAGATACATCAAGTGTTATATGCGCTTTACTTCACGACACCATTGAAGATACTCACGCTACCATAAAAGATATAGAGAAAAATTTTGGAAAAGAAGTGGCAAAGCTTGTTGATGGTGTCTCAAAGTTAAATAAGTTTGAAAACAAGAATGACTACTCTAAGGCTGCTGAAAATTTTAGAAAACTTATTATTGCGAGCTCTAGCGATCTACGTGTTTTGTTAATTAAACTTGCCGATCGTCTACATAATATGAGAACTCTAAGATTTCTAAAAGATAAGAATAGAAGAAAAAGAATAGCAAGAGAAACTTTAGAGATTTATGCTCCTCTTGCAGCAAGAATAGGCATGCATTCAATCCGCGAAGAGTTAGAAGACCTATCATTTGCTGAGACTGAGCCAGAGATCAGAAGTATCCTTTTTGAAAGAATTAAGAAATCGAAAAAAAGAAATAATAAAATTGTTAAGGATATTGAAAAAATAATTTCAGATAAATTAAGTATAGATAACTTAGAAGTGAAAGTAACAGGAAGAGAGAAGACCGTATATTCAATATGGAAGAAATTAGAGAATAAGAATAAATCTCTCGAGCAGTTGTCTGATTTATTTGCTTTTAGGATTTATGTAGAGAATCTATTTGATTGTTATAAAGTTTTAGGAATACTGCATAATAACTGGCAGGCTGTTCCAGGGTTATTTAAAGATTATATTTCTACTCCAAAAAAAAATGGATATCAGTCTATTCACACTACTTTAATTGGCCCTCGGAATAGAAGAATTGAAATACAGATTCGTACAAATAAAATGCACGAACTTAATGAAAAAGGTTTGGCTGCCCATTGGGCTTATAAAGAAAAAGGTAATGCTAATGATCAGTACCTTGCTTCTATGGCATGGATAAGTGATTTAGTAGATATTTTACAAAGAGATGGAGCTACTGAAGAATTTTTAGAAAATACAAGATTAGAGCTTTCGCATGAGCAAGTCTATTGTTTTACACCTAAAGGAAGATTAATAGCACTCCCCAGTAATGCCTCTGCTCTTGATTTTGCATTTGCCGTGCATAGTGATTTGGGAATTTATTGTTCGGGAGTAAAGATAAATGGGGAAATTAAACCAAGGAGGACAAAATTAGTTAATGGTGATGAAGTAGAGATTATTAAGTCGAGAACCCCTGTTCCAATTGATACTTTTGAAGATATAGTTGTTACAGGAAAATCTAAATCTACTATCAGGAGAACAATTAAGGAAAACAAAATAAAAAACCAAAGACTAATAGGAAAAGAAATCATAAAAAGCATTTTTTCTTCTCATAGAAAAAAACCTACAAGGGATATATTGGAAAGGTCTTTTGGTCCATTGAATGTTAGATCTTTAATGGAATTATATGAAATAGTTGGTAGGGGAGAAACTTCAGGCTCTGAAGTTTATGATTTAGTTTATCCAAAAACTAAACGTAAAAAAAGAAAAAAAAGATTCTATGGAAAGGATCTTTCTTTACCGATATCTGGTTTACTTCCAGATATGTCAGTTAGGTTTCAGAAAAATTCTTTTCTTATTCCGGGTGACAATATAGTGGGTATTGTGACACCAAGTGAAGGCATAACTATTTACTCAACGAGCAGTAAAGATCTTATTCAGTATGAGGACAACCCAGAAAGATGGTTGAGATTAAATTGGAAGAAAGAGATAGATGTTACATTTACCGCAAGAATCCTACTAAGTATTATTAATGAAATTGGCGCTTTAGGCTCCATCACCTCAACAATTGCAGACTATGGAGGGAATATTACCAATCTGAATCTTAACGAAAAAGATACAGATTTTTATAATCTTAGAATTGACGTTGATGTAAACGACAATATTCATATAAGCAATATTATCCAAAGTTTGAGAGGTTTACCCGTTATTGATAGTGTTGAGAGGATATTAATATAAAAATGAAAAAAGAAGAAATAATTGAAGAATTTAGAAGATGCGGAGCTTTGCTTGAGGGTCATTTTATACTTTCATCTGGTCTTCATTCAAATAAATATCTTCAATGTGCCTTAGCCTTATCCGACCCAATAAGAGCAAAAAAACTTTCTTCTGCCTTAGGAAAGAAAATAAGAGAATCGTTCGACCAGGAGATTGAGTTAGTTGTTTCTCCGGCTATGGGCGGCCTTATAATTGGCCATGAAGTAGCCAGTTATTTGAATGTCCCATTCGTTTTTTTAGAAAGAGAAGATGGAGATTTTAGACTAAGGAGAGGCTTTTCAATACCTCCAAAAACTTCATGTTTGATGGTTGAGGATGTTGTTACCACAGGTTTATCGTCTAGGGAGGCCATAAAAGTAATAAAAGATTTTCAGGCATCAGTTGTTGGAGAGGCATGCCTTATAGATAGGTCTAATGGTAATGCTAATATTGGTGTAAAGCTTATTAGTCTTATTAGTTTTGATATTCCTACTTATAAAGGTGATGATCTTCCAAAGGATCTAGAAGTGATACCCGCAATTAAGCCCGGCAGCCGTAATTTATAACTAATTTAAAGAGGCTAAGTTATTAAAAAAATTGAACTAAAGAAATTATTCAGGATTTCTGACAATCCCCACTCTATTGCCTTGGGTTTTTCAGTAGGAGTCTTCTCTGCTTTTACTCCATTTATTGGATTTCATACGGTTATTACTTTATTTGTAGTTTGGTTAGTTAGGGCAAACTATTTTTCTTCAATTATAGGCACCTTTGTTGGTACCCCAATCACTTACCCCTTCATGTGGGTTGCTTCTATGAGTGTAGGAAGTATTTTTTTAGAAGGCGAAAAGCTTACCGCCAATTATTTTAAAGATGTATCAATTTATTCTTGGGATTTCTTAAATTTAATTAAGCCTTTCCTTTTTCCTTTCTTATTCGGAAGTATTATTTTGGGGTCTATTTCTGCTATATTAAGCTATTATCTTGTTAAGAAGTTGGTAATTGCTTATAGAAAAAGAAAGCATATTAATACCAAGGGAAATTAGTTTATGAGCAATCTAAATAGAGTAAGGCTAGGGGTAAATATTGATCATGTTGCTACCCTTAGAAATGCGAGAAAAGAGAGTTTTCCTGATCCAATAAAAGCCTCGCAAATAGTTTTATCTGCTGGCGCAGACACGATTACTGCTCATTTAAGAGAAGATCGACGACATATTAACGACAATGACATTAAAAATATAACTAATAGATTCAGCAATAAGCTTAACCTTGAAATTGCAGGAACAGAGGAAATGGTTGAGATTGCTTTAAAATATTCCCCTTTTTCGTGTTGTATAGTTCCTGAAAAAAGAGAAGAAATTACTACAGAGGGTGGCTTAGATGTAGTTTCAAATTTTAAAGTCCTTTCAGGTATTGTAAAAAAATTAAAAGATTCAGGCATTAGAACATCATTTTTCTTAGATCCCGATAAAAATCAATTAGAGAAATCTATTAATATCGGAATAGATTGTATAGAATTTCATGTAGGAAAGTTCTGTAAGCTATTAAATTTAAAGAAAATTGATGAGGCTAATGATGAATTTAATAAAATTAAAAATTTGTCTAATATAACATTCAATTCTGGAGTTGAGGTGCATGCGGGCCATGGCTTAGATTATGAAACAACAAAGAAGATTATTGAAATTCAATCAATAGAAGAGGTCAATATAGGTTTTTTTCTTATTAGTCAGTCAATATTTGAAGGATTAGAAGGTTCCGTTAAGAAAATGGTTGATATCCTTAGAGAAAGATAAAGTTAATTAAAAGGTGTAATGTGATCATTGGGACAGGAAGCGATTTAATAGATATACGAAGAATAGAAAAAACTTTAGAACGTTTTGGACGCAGGTTTATCAAAAGAATCTTTACTGATATAGAAATTCAAAAATCTGAGAAAAGACTTAATAGATCATCTTCATACGCTAAAAGATTTGCAGCAAAGGAAGCAACCTCTAAAGCTTTGGGAACAGGCTTTAGAAAAGGAGTATTCTGGAAGGATATAGGGGTTGTTAACAAAAAAACAGGAGAGCCTTCAATTAAGTTGAGCGGAGGTGCAAAAAAACGATTAGAATCAATTATTCCAAAAAATTATTTTGCAAATATTAAATTAACTGTTACTGATGATTTTCCTTGGGCTCAGGCCCAAGTAATAATTGAAGCTATTAGCGAGTCAGAATATTCAGAAATAAATTTTAGGAATAAAAGAGATAACTTTGGTTAAAGATAAGAATAAAAAACAAAAAAAGGAAAACTTTTTGGCATCCATAATATGGATTATTTTTCTTGCTCTTCTTTTTCGCTCCTTTGTTTTTGGGAGTTATAATATTCCATCAGGATCAATGATAAGAACATTACATGAGGGAGATTATATTTTTGTCTCCAAATGGTCTTATGGCTATTCTCGGCACTCATTGCCATTTAGTATTCCAATAATACCAAATAGACTTTTCGCAAATAAACCCGAAAGGGGCGATGTAGCAGTATTTAAGCTTCCAACAGATAATAGGACTGATTATATTAAAAGGATTATTGGCCTACCTGGAGATACAATCCAAATTGTAAACGGCCAAGTAGCCCTTAACGGAAAGACTTTAGAATATAATTATAAGGAAGATTATCAGATTAATAGATTTAAGAACTCTAAAAAAACTTCGCAAGGTTGCTTAAATGAGAAAACTAAAGTCTATGAAGAAATTCTTCCTAATGGTGTTAGTTACGAAATACTTAACACATTTGATAATTTACCACAGGACAATACCTCAGTTTACAGGGTCCCAAAAGACCATTATTTTATGATGGGAGATAATAGAGACAATTCTCAAGACAGTAGGTTTTTAAAGAAGGTAGGATTTGTGCCTTTTGAAAATCTAGTTGGACAAGCGGGAGTAGTCTTTTTTTCATGGCATTGGAAAAAAGTTGGAAAGAATTTATGCTTGAGCAATGTTAAGTGGAATAGGGCATTTAAACTAATTAGATGACTTTTGACATAGATAAAAAAGAACTAGAAGATTTTCAAAAATTAATAAATTATAATTTTAATAATACAAATATTCTCAAAGAGTCTTTAACGCACTCAAGCGCAAGGAAGAAAAAAGGATCAGATTTAGAGAGATTAGAATTTTTAGGTGACCGAGTCTTAGGTCTAGCAATTTCAGAATTTTTATTTCTAAACTATCCCAATCTAGAAGAAGGCGAATTAAGTGAGAAATTTAGTTTCTTAGTTCAAAAGAAAATATGTGCAGAAGTTTCTCATAAAATCAATATAGAAAGGTTTTTGATATTAGGAAAATCTGAGAGGAAAAGTATGGATGGTATCAAAGACTCAATCTTAGCAGATACAATTGAAGCAATAATAGGGGCAATCTTTATTGATGGGAATTATAAAGAAGCAAAGAATTTTACTTTATTTTTGTGGAACGATTATCTAAATGATAGGGAAATAAATGAAATAACTCCAAGTCCTAAGAATTTATTGCAAGAGCTTTTGCAATCAAAGAAAATTAATACTCCTAAATATAAGGTTCTTAAAATACAAGGAAAAGATCATAACCCTCAATTCACTGTTGCTGTTAAAGTGGATGGTTACGAAGATATTTTAGGATATGGTAGTTCTAAAAAAGAGGCTGAAACTTGTGCCGCAAATAATTTTTTAGATAAAATCAACCATGAATAACGAGTTAAAGAAGAATATTATATTGACTATCGTAGGGCCTAGTAATTCTGGAAAGTCTACCTTACTGAATAAGATTCTGGGAAAAAAAATAGCAATTGTTACCCATAAGACACAAACAACAAGATCAGGTCTAAAAGGAATTGCTATTAGAAAAAATGTCCAGTTAATTTTTATAGATACTCCAGGAATATTTTCTGGAAAAAATAAATTTGAGAAAGCAATGGTTAAGAATGCCCTCTCAACTCTAGAGGACTCAGATTTAATTTTGCTTGTTGTAGATTCTAGAATGAAAATCAACCTTATTGATAGAAAGTTAATTGATGTTATTAAGAAATTTCATTTTAAGTCTTTATTAATTCTTAATAAGATTGATTTAGTAAAAAAAGAAAATTTAATAAAAAAATCGATAGAATTAAATGATTCAGTAGATTTTTTACATACGTTTATGATTTCAGCAAAAAGTGGAAGTGGTGTTAATGATTTAATTGAATTAGCTACTAAAAAAGCGAAATCAAATGATTGGTTATATCCAGAGGATCAGATAGCAGATACTCAGAATTCCCTGTTATCCTCTGAGGTAACAAGAGAAAAGATCTTTCTTAACGTCCATGATGAAATTCCTTATTTATGCATGGTTAAAACTGAAGCATGGGATGAGAATAAAAAAATTATTAAAATTTCTCAAACAATTATTGTAGCGAAAAAAAATCACATTGGTATAATTCTTGGAAAAAATGGATCTAAGATTAAAAGAATTGGCATAGAGTCGAGATTAGAATTAGAAAAACTGTTAGATAAAAAAATTCATCTCAGTCTAAATGTAAAATTTAAAAAGGACTGGGATAGAGTTCCTGATAACTATGAACTTATTGGGTTAGATTTCTCTGAAAGAGGGCCATGATATGCAATGGCAAGATCAAGGAGTAGTATTAAGTACACGTAAATATAAGGACAATCTCCTTATCATGAAGGTTATTACAGAAAACAACGGGATTTATTCCGGATTAATTAGAGTTAAGAAATTAGAAGGTGGACATGGAGTAAACTTAGCGGGCAATAACCTACATATTAAATGGAGGGCAAGACTTTCTGAGCATTTGGGTTTTTTTGATACAGAGATGAATAAATCTAGAGCTAATGAAATTATGAAGGATCCTATTATATTATTTGGAGTTAATACTTTATGTTCGCATTTAAATTTATATCCGGAAAGAGAGCCATGCACTAAATTATTCAAAGACCTTGATCGATTAATTTCAGAAACTAATGATTTATTTCTATGGCTAATTTTTTTTGTAAGGTATGAACTTACTTTTTTAGAGATGATGGGGTATGGATTGGATCTTAAGGAGTGTGNGGTTACNGGTGATCANGATGAATTGGCGTGGGTATCNCCGAAATCAGGCAGAGCGGTTAGTATAAATGCAGGNAAAAAATGGGAATCTAAACTCTTANTTCTTCCAAAATTTTTAACAAATAATGATCAAAATAAGATAACAAAAAAAGACATTATAAATGGCCTCAGCTTAACGGGGTATTTTTTAGAAAAAAGAATCTACTCCGATATTAATAAAAATCTTCCTCAAACAAGAAAAAAGTTAATAGATTTTTTAAATAAATAGGAATCTCTATATAAATTATTTCCAAAGGATAAAACATGGAATTAATTGATAGATTTGAAGATGTAGGATTCGTTGATGCTTTAGAGGAAAGATATTTAGCATACGCTTTAACAACAATTATGGATAGAGCTTTGCCTGATGTAAGGGATGGGCTAAAGCCAGTCCATAGGCGACTTTTATATTCAATGCACAAGCTTAACTTAAGCCCTAACTCTTCATTTAAGAAATCTGCTAGAATTGTGGGGGATGTTATGGGAAGATTTCATCCCCACGGTGATCAGGCTATCTATGATGCATTGGTTCGTTTAGCGCAAGATTTTTCAGTCAGATGGCCTCTCGTAAATGGGCAAGGTAATTTCGGGAATGTTGATGGTGATAATGCCGCCGCAATGCGTTATACAGAATCTAAATTAACCGAAGTATCCCAATTGTTACTTGAGGGAATAGAAGAGGAAGCAGTTGATTTTCAGTCTACCTACGATGAAGTCGATTTAGAGCCATTAGTTTTACCTGCAAATTTTCCTAATCTCTTAGCTAATGGATCTTCTGGAATTGCCGTAGGGATGGCTACCTCAATTCCCCCTCATAATGTTGAAGAACTGTGCAATGCGGCTCTTCATCTAATAAGAAACAGGAATTCTCGACTTGAAAAACTCCTAGAATTTATTCCAGCGCCAGATTTTCCTACTGGAGGAGAGATTATTGAAAACGATGAAACAAGACTAAATATATATAAAACTGGAAAAGGCAGTCTGCGTATTCGGGCCAAATGGTCTCTGGAAAAAGAAAAAAGGGGCTTATGGAAGATAGTTGTTCACGAAATACCTTACCAGGTAAATAAAGGTAAACTTATTGAAAAAATAGCGCAGTTAATTATTGATAAGAAAATTCATATTCTTGAAGATATAAGGGATGAATCTTCCGAGATATTAAGAATTGTTTTAATTCCAAGAAGCCGCGAAGTAATTCCAGAACATTTAATGGAAGCGTTATTTGAATTCTCTGATCTTGAAACAAGATTTTCTATCAATCTAAATGCCATAAACAATCAAGTGCCCAGGGTTCATAATTTGAGAGAATTATTATTGTCGTGGATAGATCATCGACGAGAAGTTTTAATAAAGAGAACACAATATAGAAAGAAGACCATCATCCAAAGGTTAGAAATTCTTGAAGGTTATTTAATAGTTTATGCAAATCTCGATAAGATTATAAGCATCATCCGAAATGAGGATGAACCTAAATTAAAACTTATAAAAATATTTAAAATGACCGAATATCAAGCCCAATCTATCCTTAATATGCAGCTTAAATCTCTTAGAAAGTTGGAAGAAATTAAAATTAAAGAAGAGTTCAATAGGCTAGATAGTGAAAAAAATATTCTTATCAAATTACTTAAATCTGTAGAACAGCAGTGGAAGTTAATTTCTGATGAGATTAAGGCGCTTAAAAAAATATATTCTAAAAAAACTGAACTAGGAAAAAGAAGAACAAAAATCAGTAATATAGATGTAATAAAGGATTTTGAATTAAATTTTGAGATTCCAGATGAAAAAATTACTATCGTTTTATCAAAGTATGGATGGATTAAATCTATAAAAGACAAAAAATCTAACTTATCAGAAATTAAGTTTAAGGATGATGATGAATTGTTTATTAGCCACCCGGCTATGAGTAAAGACAAATTACTATTTTTTGCTTCAAACGGAAAATTTTATACACTAGCTGCATCACTTCTACCAAGTGGAAGAGGTTATGGGAGCCCTCTAAAATTAATGTTTGATTTAGATGATGGAGAGGAGATTCTCTCCGTTCATACCTATGAGGAAAACAAAAAAATAATTATGGCTTCTAAATTTGGAAATGGTTTTATTGTCAAGCATGATGATTTAATTTCAAACCGGAAATCAGGTAAACAAATTTTAAATTTAGGTGACAACGATAAGTCAATAAAAGCAATCGAGGTAGAGGGAAAAGAAATAGCCATAATTGGGGAAAACCGAAAGATGTTAATCATTCCTATCTCTGAACTTCCTGAGATGTCAAAAGGCAAAGGCGTAAGATTACAACGTTACAAGGAAGGATATTTAAAGGATATCATTTCATTAAATAGTCAAGATGGTTTGTTCGTAAAAGATAGCTCGGGAAGAAATCGTCATTTTAAAAATGTTAGAAATTGGATAGGAAAGAGAAGTCAGGCCGGAAAGATTGTTCCTAAAGGTTTTCCCAGACAATAATTAGTTAAATATCTTATTTGGTAACCACGTAACAATTTCTGGAAAAATCGACAATAAAATAAGCATCATTATTTGTATAAATATAAAAGGTATAACCCCTTGATATATATCTGTAGTTTTTACGCTATTGGGAGCTACGCCTCTTAGGTAAAAAAGGGCAAAACCAAATGGTGGCGTTAAAAAACTTGTTTGTAGGTTTATAGCCATCATCACTCCTAACCAAACAGGATCAACGCCCATTTGAAAAAGTACAGGAGCAACTATAGGCACTACAACAAAAGTTATCTCTATAAAATCTAAGAAAAATCCCAAAAAAAACATGGAAATCATAACTATTAATATTGCACTAAAAGTACCTCCTGGGAGATTAGTAAGAAAATTTTCAATGGTTTCATCTCCACCTAAACCCCTAAAAACTAAACTAAATAGGGTTGCCCCTATTAATATCATAAAAACCATTGAGGTAATCTTAGTGGAAGATTTAGCTGCATCAGTTAAGACACTTTCAATATAAAGTTTATATATGCACTTTAAAGTTGAAATCAGAAAAATTGACATAATAATTATAGCTAAAGCAATTAAAGATATTTCTACAAAACTTATATCAGATCTATTTATTCTGAGATCATAGAAAGATGTTAGAATTATTAACATCACAAATGAGATAGCAGATACTTTTGAAGAATTTTTTTCTTTTGAAATACGATTAGCAGCAAGCAAGATAGCTCCAATTGCTCCAACAGATGCTGCTTCAGTAGGTGTTGCAAAACCAGAAAGTATTGAACCTAGTACAGCAATAATTAAAACTAATGGAGGAAACAATGTCTTTATAAGAATGGATAAACTTATATCATTTAGATCTCCTTCATAATTCGGAGTAGAGTCGGGATCAATATAAGATTTAAGAATCTGATAAAAAATATAGAAAGATACTAAAAATAACCCTGGCATTAAAGAACCTGCAAACAAATCTCCAACGGATACTGTTTCAGGGCTAAAAATTCCTATATCTAATTGAGATTTCTGATATGCGTTAGATATAACATCTCCAAGAAGAATTAATACTATTGAGGGAGGAATAATCTGACCTAAAGTTCCAGCGGCTGCTATAGTGCCGCTAGCTAATTTAGGATCATAACCATTATTTAGCATTGTTGGTAACGATAGCAATCCCATAGTTACAACTGTTGCGCCAACTATACCTGTAGAAGCAGCTAACAAGGCACCTACAATAGTAACTGAGATTCCTAGGCCACCCCTTATATTTTTTAGCAATCTCGCCATATTTTCTAATAAATCTTCAGCAACTTTTGATTTTTCAAGTATCGTTCCCATAAATATGAATAGCGGTACTGCTATAAGAATTTCATTAGTCATTATACCGAAAATACGTTGAGGTATTGCTCCTAAGAATTGAATAGGGAAAACACCTAGAACATCCCCCAAAAAAGCAAAAAATATTGCTGTTCCAGCCAAAGAAAAGGCCACAGGAAAGCCAGCTATTAAGGTCAAACAGGCAAATAAAAACATTAAGAGATCAAGATGATCTACCATGATTTTTCCTAATAATTTTTATAGAGTCTATTAACAAAACTATCGCCTGAATTAGAAGAAGAAGGGGAAATATTATTAATACCGTTTTAAGAATATAAATAGCATTTAGGCCGCTAGTTACTGGGGATCCTTCAAGAATTCTCCATGATCTTTGTACGTAAGGAAGACTTGTTTTTATAAGAATGTAAATAAAGGGAAACAATAAAAAAATTGATCCAAAAAAATTAATATAACTTTTATTCAGAAGAGATGATTCTCGATATATTACATCGACCCTTACATGTTCATCGTGAAGAAGAGTGTAACCAGATGCTAAGGTAAATAACATCCCATGCATATAAATCATTAATTCCTGTAATTTAATAAAACCAATTCCGAAAACATATCTTGCTAAAACTATAACAATCTGAACAACCACCATTATGATTATTGCCCAAGATATATTTTTACCTACGGATTCATTAATGCCTTTAAGAAAATTCATTTAATATTATCTCTAGCAGACATATAAGCTTGTTCTGATTTTTTAGTCCATTCTCTTAGCCTTGCAAATGAATCTCTAAAAGATAAATATATTTCTTTTGCAATTGGATCTTTAGTAGATACATCTTCAATAACCTCTTCCGATTTTTCTTTAAATTTTTTCATAATCTCCTTTGAAAATGTTCTCATTGAAACCTTATGTTTATTAATAAGTGTTCCTAAAGCTATGGCATTGTGATGATTGAATTCTGATAAAGTATAAGTATTTTCATGAGAAAGAATCTTTTTAAATATTGATTGTTGACTCTTTGTTAAAGAATTCCATGTATCAAGGTTAATTCCTGTAGCTAAACCAGCTCCAGGCTCATGGAATCCTGGCCAATAATAATATTTTGCTACCTGATAAAATGCAAAAGCGAGATCATTCCAAGGGCCAACCCACTCAGTAGCGTCAATAGCCCCAGATTGTAAACTTGGGAAAATTTCTCCACCTGGAAGCACAACCGTTGCCGATCCCAATCTTTTTAAAACTTCTCCTCCGAGCCCAGGCATTCTTATCTTTAATCCCTTTAGGTCATCTATTTCATTAATTTCTTTATTAAACCAACCACCCATTTGAACACCCGTATTAGCTGATTGAAATGCTATGACATTGAACCTTTCACTTAATTTATTCCAAAGCTCACGACCACCACCATGATCTATCCATGCATTTAATTCGTTGGCAGTCATTCCAAAAGGAACAGAGGTAAAAAAATTAAAACCTATGTTTTTCCCTTGCCAGTAATATTCTGCGCCATTGTATAAATCTGCTACTCCGCTTGTAGCCGCATCGAAAGCCTCTAAAGCTGGAACAAGTTCCCCAGCTGCATAAACTTTTATCTCAATTGCTCCTTCAGTGGCAATTTTAATGTGACGAGCTATTCTTTCTGGAGAAGTCCCAAGTCCAGGAAAATTTTTTGGCCAAGTGCTTGCCATTACTAATCTTCTGATATTTTTCGAAAGAGCTGGTTTATTTATCAACCCACTAAGTAATAAACTAGAACCGCCTGTAACAAGAAATTCACGACGGCCAAATTTTTTCGTTTTATTTTTTTTCATTAATATATCGATTTTAGAAATTAAATTTTTTTCCAAGAATTATTAATTAATATTTCTGAAGTCTTAAAATTACTTTTGTATTCCATTTCCTGACAGCCCTCCACCCAGTAACCTAGATATAGATATGGTTTATTAATAGACTCGGCCAATCGAATGTGGTCAAGAATAATATATATACCTGGGGAGTTTTTTAAATAGTCAGGATCATAAAAAGAATACACTAATGATATAGAATCTTTTAAGAAATCGGATATACAACATGCCATTAATCTTTCCTTGTGCCAATACTCCACAACCCTAGATTGGATACCTGAATCAGTAATCATATCTTTATATTCTTCAAACAACATCTCATTCATCTCACTTTCAGGATGTTTAAAAGAGAGATATTTTTTAAAAAGTATAAATTGTTCCATAGAAGGATAATCAATTAATTTTCTATTAAACAAACTTTTGTTTTTATTTTTAATTCTTTTTTGACTTTTGCTTTGAAAAAAATCATTGACTATAATTCTGATAGATATACATGAACTACATTTTTCACAAACTTGTCTGTACAATATATTTTGGCTTCTTCTAAATCCCTTTTGAATAAGTAAATTGTATAGGTCTTCACCACCTTCAGTAGGAAGAAAAGAAATGATTTTTTTTTCATACATATGACTTTTGTAAACACACTGAAAGGGCTTAGAAATAAAAAAGTCTTCTTTATGAAACATTTTTATATTGTTCATTTTAGATCCCGAAATACACAGTAAGGCTATATGTTATCCATAAGATTATAATTAATGGTATACCAGATTTTAAATAATCAACAAATTTATAACCCCCTGGTCCCATAACCAATAAATTGGTTTGATATCCTATGGGTGTAGCAAAAGAACAATTTGCAGCGAAGATAACGCAAAAAATAAATGGTTCAGGTTGCATCTGGAAATCATTAGCAAGATTAATTGCTATAGGGGTAAATAATACCGCAGTAGCATTATTACTAAGGAAGTTTGTTATTATGGCTATGACAAGAAAGAGCAAAGATAAAACTGTCGGTATACTTAGGTTATTGGTTAATAAAATTAAGGTATCAGCAATTAATTTTGCCCCTCCTGTTTCTTGAAGAACAGTAGATAACATCAGCGTAGAGGCTACAAGTAGATAGATTTTTATATCTAAAGAAGACAAAGCTTCTTTAATACTAAGAACTTTAAAGATAAGCATCAGAGCTGCCCCCAATAAGGCTGCGGTCGTGATGTTTAAGAAGCCGGTTGCAGCAGAGATTATTGTAACTGCAAAAATGATTCTAGATCTTTGACTAAATTTCTTTAAAGGTAGTGAAATTGCAGACCATTCTATAGGAAAAATATCTTTATGTGCTCTAAGTCTTCTTATCAATTCTTCATCCCCCCTTATTAATAATATATTTTCCTGACTCAATTTTTGAGATCTAGGAGAGTCTCTATCAAATTTCCTTTCTCTCTGAAGGCCAATAACCCTACAGTTTGTTTCGGTTTCAAAATTTGTTTGATTGATAGTTCTCCCTATCATAAAAGAACTCGGGGAGACAGCAACTTCAATTATTAATTCTCTATCAGATTTATCATTTTCATAACCTATCTTATTAAATATTTTATCATTAGATTTAATCTTTTGGATTAGTTCATTCTTAGTTATCGCAATAACAAGCCTATCGTTTGTTTGAAGTTTTATGTCATCAAACGGAGGTAGAATCTTTTCGTTATCTCTAATTATTAGATTTATAGTTGCGTCTTTAAGATCTGGAAGCAGACCAGATATGAAATTTTTTCCAACTAACGTGTTTTCAGAATCTAAGCTTATTTCTACGAAATATTGTTTGCCATTATTTGATATTTCGTCACCTTCTTCTTCGAGGCGAGAATTTTTTCCCAATATCTTAGGTAGTATTAAGGTGACATATATAAAACCAACTGAGGCCAGCACTAATCCTTGTTTAGTAAATTCGAAAAACCCAATCTGTTTCCCAATAAGTGACGATGTTGCTCCAGAGACTAGGAGATTAGTAGAAGAACCAATTAAAGTGGTAATGCCCCCCAATATACATACATAAGACAAAGGTAATAATACCATTCTTGCTGAACGGTTTAATTGCCTACTCAATGAGATAATTATAGGAATAAACATAATTATTATTGGAGTATTATTTAATAATGCGCTTAGTATTAGCACTAAGACCATGACTAATAGTAATTTATATTCTGAATATTTGTTATTATTCCCAATAATCTTATTAAAATTATCAAAAGCACCGGTAACTAGAAGGCCTTGTCCAATGATCAATAGGCTCATTAAAGCTATTAGAGCAGGATTGGCAAAACCTTGTAGCAATAACTCCAGAGAGATTGGGTTTCCTGAAACTACTCCTAAAATAGGACTATTCTGAAAAAGCAGAAGTAAAGTGGTAATTGTTCCTAGTGCAATTATTTCAATTCTAATTTTATCTAAGAAATACAATAACATAGATAATATTATTAATATAAAAGTAATCCACATATAAACTTCAATTTCAAAGATCATTATTTCTCTCTTTTTTTTCGTAAGCTTCTATCTCATAAATAAGATCATGGATACACTTTCTTTCTTTATTTAATAGAGGATATATAATTGAGATTAAAAATATAAGCCCTATTGGTAAACTTATAAAAAATATTAATGTGTGCCAAAAAGCTGAAACTTTTCTTAATTTATTCTTTTTTTTGTTTTTTATAATAATACCCAATATATTCATTCCTGGCGTAGCTGCATTATCACCGCCTAATGTGAAGGAAAAGTAAGTTGAAAAGATTACGGGAATAACAAAAGGAAGGGACTTTCCGATGATCCCAAAAGTAAGAACACTTAAAAAGGAGATAATTATTAAAACTGTGATTGCTAGCATAGAGACAAGAAGCACATCTATAAAAG
>PCCF01000024.1 GCA_002731945.1 Rhodobiaceae bacterium
TAAATTTTTTCTATATGGACCCAAGACGAAATAGGCTATTCTTTTTACGGAAAGATTAGCTGTAAAGATTTTTGATATTTGATCAATTTTTTCTATTGAAGCATAGTCTTCTCTTTTCAAGATACCTAAAGTTCTATCTCCAATAAATTGAATATATTCTTCCGGTGAATCAAGATTCTGATCGGCATAAGTAACTTCACAGAAAAAAACAAAAGCCAAAATATATAAAAAGAAAGCTAATGATTTAAATATCTTCATCTTTAGTTATCAATTTCATTAAATGAATCAAAAAAATCTCCCATTTCATTAATATCATCATCCGCAATAATACTAAAAGACTTTCTGTTTTGAGTGTAGATAGATTTAAGGGAACTATAATAATCTATCGAAGTTTCCCTAAGATTGTCTATAGTATCCATATTTGATGATCGAGATGATAAGGCGTACAAGAGTGTTGGAGAGGATCTAACAACTATATATTCGTCTTGTAGATAGTAGTTAAGTGGATTTGTTATAAGATCTAAAACGTTTCCAACCAGATGTCTTGTAGTTCTCGGTCCAATAAAAGGTAGAACTAGAAAGTCTCCTTCTGGAACTCCCCAAATCTCTAGAGTATATCCAAAGTCAGTATAATTTTTTTTTAATCCCATCTTATCTGCAACATCAAAAAGACCAAAGAGACCAATTGTAGAGTTAATTACAAATCTTCCCAAAGTATTCAAAGAAGACTCGATGTCACCTTGAAAAATGTAATTAGTAAAATTAATTGGTTCCCCAATATTCCGCAGGGCATTGGATATACCTCTTTCTAGGGGGTTAGGTAAATAGCCATAACTTACAGAAACAGGTCTGAGGATAAACTGATCAACTTTGTCATTGAATTCATGCACAGCGCGATTTGTTTGTTCAAATGGATCTTGAGTTTCTGCATTACTATGAAAATTAGCAGAAAGAAATAATAACAGTAGGAAGAATTTTACGAAGCTGTATTTATTTCTTTTCAATTAATTATCCAAATCATTAATAGTCATTACAACGGTAGGTCTTTAACCCTTTCAATAATTTTAAGATGAATATCTTTACATCCCCCAACCACCGATTTTTTTTGAATTTCTTTTTTATTATAAGTAATTTTTTCTCCCAGGTGATTGGTAACTTCTCCTCCAGCCTCAGTCACTAAAAGATCACCTGCAGCAATATCCCAATCATTTTTAGGGTTAAGAGCCATCATAACATCAAACTTACCCATAGCTACAAGAGCCATCCGATAAGCTATAGAATTTTTATTTTTTATTACCATTTTAGGCCAAGGTTCTTTCCAAGCGGGGTGGCTAAACATAGGTTTAAAAGCACACATTCTCGCACCTTCCAAATTTTTATTATTTGAAACTCTTATTCTGGTAGAGTTCATCCAAGATCCTTTATTTAATTCAGCTTCAAACAATTCGTTATAAACTGGGTTTAAAATTAAGGCGGAAATTGGTCTTCCTTTTTCAATTAGAGCAACAGAGATAGAAAAATCTTCCTTACCTTCTAAAAAAGACTTAGTTCCATCTATAGGGTCAATTAAAAACACCTTACTAAATTTTAATCTAGAATAATCATCATGATTCTCCTCTGACAGCCACCCAATTTTTCTTAATTTCTTGTTAATTTTTTCTGACAAATAATTGTTAATTTCAATATCAGCTTCTGAGACTTGTGTTCCATCATCCTTAGTCCAATATTTTGGATTATTTTGGAACCATTTGAGAGCAATTTCCCCGGCTCCCATTATTGCTTTTTTTGCAATGAAGTGTTCTTTAGAGGGTCTAAATTCCTGCAACAGTCATATCCTCAATTAGTAAAGTCGGTGAATTAATACCGAAATTGAAAGACAAATCATTTGCGGGAGTCATTTTCTTAAACATATTTAGTAAATTATCTGCGATTGTTATTTCATTTACAGGAAATGTTATTTCTCCATTTTCAATCTTGAATCCGACTGCTCCGCGACTATAGTCACCGTTCACCATATTAACACCCTGACCAACTAAATCAGTTATATAAAAGCCTTCATTTACATCTTTTATTAAGTCTAGTGGACTTAAAGGTCCTTTATCTAAATATAGATTAGTTGGGCTTGGGCTTGGAGGGCTTGATACAGACCTACTTGCGCGTCCATTTGTTTTCATGTTTAATTGTTTTGCTGTTGAATTATCTAGAAGCCAAGATAAAATTACACCGTCTTTTACTAGATCTATTTCTTTTCCTATAACTCCCTCGGCATCGAACGGTCTTGATGATAATCCCCTAATCAATAACGGGTTATCAATTATTCTGATATTATTTTTCATTATTTTATTCTCAAATTCATTAATGAGAAAGCTAGATTTTCTTGCTATTGCAGATCCGGAAATAGCAGAAGAAAAATGAGAAATGATAGATCTAGCTATTCTTGGTTCAAAAATTATATTGGCTTTGCAGGTCTTAATTTTTTTGGGATTACATTTATCAAGAACTCTTTTTGCACAGGATTTTCCAATTTCTTTACTATCGGATAGATCTTTGTAATGTAACTTAGTATCAAAATCATAGTCAGTCTCCATTTTCCCATTCTTTTCTGCAATAACTGAACAAGAAATAGAGAAGTTACTTTTCTTATAAAAACCGCAAAATCCCTTAGAATTAGCAATGTAATAATTAGATTTTGATTGTGAAGCAGAAGCTCCGTTTGAATTTTTTATACCCGCGCACGCTAGGGCAGAATTTTCAGCTTCTTTGGCTTTATCTTCAAGCTCTTGGGCTGACAATTCATAATCATCGTACAGATCTAGATTAGTTATGGATTCATCGTTTTCTTTTTCTTCAATGAAAGAATAAGGGTCATCTGGAGCCAATTCGGCCATTTGAACCACCTGTTCAACTGAATTGTTTATCGAAGACTCTGAAAAATCACTTGTTGATATGATAGCATTTTTATTACCAACAAAGGCTCTTATACCCAGAATTTTAGATTCTGATTGCTCTATTTCTTCAAGTTCTCCAAGTCGACAGCTAGAATATGATGTAAAGTTTTTAATAATTATAATATCTGCATTATCTGCATTCTTGTTTTTACATTTTTCGAGGACCTTCTGACCCGTTTTGCTATACTGATTAGTCATATTTTGCTCTTTTCCACACTTAGAGCATGTAAGTATATTTTTTTCATTAGTGTTGGCAAACCAATCTTTTCAATTTTTGACTTTTGTTTCCACTCTCCTTTGAGTTTCATTTCATCAAAACCATATTTTGCATAAATCTTAAGCTGTAAATCGAAGTGAGAAAACGAATGATTTATTTTCCCCGACATTTTATCCCACTTGTTTATTCCTGGAAATTCTTTTTCTTTTGCAGTTAATCTTTCTTCTGACCATTTTGTAGAAGGAAAACCTAATGTACCAGGTAAAATGCCATTATCTGGTCGTCTTCTGAGGTACACGTTATTATTTTTTGATGTAATCCAAAAGACAATCCCCTTCTTGAGCTTTTTAATTATTTTTTTTTGTTTTAAAGGAATTTCATTGGTTAATCCTTTTTTATATGCCAAGCAAAGAAAATTTATAGGGCAGTTTATGCAGTTAGGATTTTGGCTCTTACAAATTGAAGATCCTATATCCATTAAAGCTTGAACATAATCTCCTGCTCTTTTAGAGGGAGTAAATTTTTTTGCAATTTCTTCAACTTCCTTTCTTGTTCTTTTTGGATCCTTTTTTATTGCGTTAAGCCTTAAAATAATTCTCTCGATATTGGAATCTACAACTAAAGCATCTTTATTAAATGCAATAGATAAGATTGCTCCAGCAGTATATCTACCTATTCCAGGCAAACTTACTAAATCTTGATAATTATTAGGAAAGACACCTTTAAATTTTTTATCAATAATCTTAGAAGCGTTATGTAAATTTTTAGCTCTTGAGTAATATCCCAGACCTGACCAAAATTCCAAAATTTCATTTACATTGCTTTTGGATAGTTTTTTTACATTTGGCCATTTTTTAATAAAACTACTGTAGTATGGTATCACCGCTTTAACGGTTGTTTGCTGAAGCATGATTTCAGAAACCCAAATTTTGTAGGCATCTTTTTTTTGACTTTTAGTTTTTCTCCACGGTAAGTCTCGTTTATTATTATCATACCAATGAAGAACATTTTTATGTAAATTGTTATAATCTTTTATAGTCATGTTTTCTAAGGTTTGAATAAATAATGAATAAGAATAATAAAGATTTGTCAGCACCAATGCAACTTGGATGGTTTGTTTCAAAAATTTCTAAACCTTTTTACAATAGGCAAGGTTTTACCAAAAAATTTGTAATAGACAATTGGAATGAGATTGTTGGAGAAGAATTTTCAAAAATTTCTGTCCCTGAAAAAATTAGAATCCAAAAAGGTGGCGGCATTTTGACTATTGCAACTGATGGAGCAACAGCCACAGAAATGGAATACATTAAAGTCGATATTATAAAAAAAATTAATAATTATTATGGATACAAGGCTGTTAATAGATTGAGATTCAGAAATACTTATGTTGAAAATAAATAAAATAATAAATGTAAAAAATAAAGTTGTAATGAATAACATAAAAGGTTTTTAATAGACTAATAATTGTTATGAATAGAAAAAACATTATCGTATTGGCTGGAGTTTTCTTGGTTTTTGCCATTTTGGGAATTCTTTTTTTTAGCCCATCAGAAATTTCTTCTAATAACCTACAAAATTTAAATTCTAATGTAACTTCGTCTAGAGGAGTCTTAGCGCCCTTAGAAGGAGATCACGTTATAGAAATCAACAATCCAAAGAATGTTATAATTGAATATGCTTCCCTTACATGCCCTCACTGCGCAGCATTCCACAACGAAGTTTTTCCTAAAATTCAAGCAGAACTTATAAATACAGGAAAAGTAAAATATATCTTTCGAGATTTTCCAATAGATCGCTATGCCATGGCGGGTTCTATGATTGCGCATTGTTCTGGAGATGAAAAGTATTTTGCAGTTATAAATGTCTTATTAAAAACCCAAGATCAATGGTTGTTCGATAACGAGAATCCCTATAATGGATTATTAAAGGTTGCACGATTGGCCAGTTTATCTGAGGAAGAAGTTGAAATGTGTTTAAAAAATAAGTCTTTGTTTTCACAAATTGAAAACAATCAAAAAATGGCAACTAACCGTTTTGGTGTAAATGGCACACCGGCAATCTTCGTGAATGAAAGTAGGCTTACTACTTTAGATTTTGAAACGATTCTTGAATATCTAGGGAACAATTAAAATACTAAATAAAAGCCTTACGGAGGTTAATGTTGGATTTTAGTAAGATTCGTTTATCCAGTTTTAAGTCTTTTGTAGATCCAGTTGAGATTGATATTGGGAAGGGATTGACCGGTGTAGTAGGTCCAAATGGATGTGGAAAGTCTAATCTTGTAGAAGCCTTGAGATGGGTAATGGGAGAAGCTTCTTATAAATCCATGAGAGCACCAAATATGGATGGAGTGATTTTTTCTGGAACACAAAATCGGCCAGCGAGAAATTCCGCAGAAGTAACCCTAGTAATGAACAACAAAGAAAGAAATGCTCCCCAGATATGTAATAATTCTGATACTATTGAAATTACACGAAGAATAGAAAGAGAATCTGGATCCATTTATAAGGTTAATGGAATGGATACTCGAGCAAGAGATATCCAGATGATTTTTGCCGATGCCGCGACAGGAGCAAGATCACCTTCTTTAGTAAGACAGGGACAGATTCAAGAGTTAATCGATCAAAAACCGGAAGAAAGGAGAAGAATTTTAGAAGATGCTGCTGGGATATCAGGTCTTCATGTAAGACGTCATGAAGCAGAGCTCAGAATTAATTCTGCTGAAGCGAACCTTGATAGACTTGATGACGTTCTAAAAGAGCTTGCGTCACAAATGCGATCGTTAAATAAGCAATCTAGAGAAGCAAATAGATACAAATCGTTATCAGAAAAAATTAGGAAAACCGAGGCAAATCTTCTTTCGTTGAGATACAAGATGGTATCGAATGAAAACAATAAAAGCTTAGAAGAGCTTAAAAAAGTTAAAGAAAATCATGAAAATCTTGTTGGAAAAATCACCAATAAGAAAACCGAAGAATTAAAATTACAAGATCAAATTCCAAAGCTTAAAGATGAAGCAAATAACTCTTCTTCAAAACTTCAAAGATTAACAATTGAATTGGAAGGTTTACATGAAGATTTTTCTAGATCTGAAAAAAGGAAAAATGAACTTAATAACCTCATAACAACTTCAATGTTACAATTGAAAAGAGAAGATCAGATTATTAATGACCTTGAAGGTAAAAATATTGATGAAAAAAATTCTTTATTGGAAAATCTCGATAAGAATGAACTTGAAAAGGAATTATCTAAATTAGTAGGAATTTTAAAGGAGAATGAAAAAAATTATAACTTAATTACCGAATTATTAGCGGAAAGACAGGCATTAGAAAAACTTATAGGCGAACAATTAAACAATGATAATGCCTTAATAAATGAATTATCAGTTAATGAAGGTTATGAGGAGGCTTTGGACGCCCTACTTGGTGATGAACTCTACCATTCTATTGAAGAAAATTCCCCAATTCATTGGATTGAGATGGACAAAATTAAAGGAGAAAACTCATTACCATCTGGCATTCTACCCCTATCGAATTTTGTTAAGGGATCAAATGTTCTTTTAAGACGTCTAGATCAAACCGGTTTAGTTGAGAAGCATATTGGTACAAAATTAATGCATAAACTAAAATATGGTCAAAGACTTGTTTCAATAGAAGGAGATCTTTGGAGGTGGGACGGACTAGTAGTTTCAGCAGGAGCCCCAGGTTCAGCAGCAGAAAGATTAGCTCAAAGAAATAGACTCACCAATCTGCACGATGAAATAAAGATTTTTTTTAGTGATCTCGGTTCTCTAGAGAATTTAAGATTAAGAAATAATGAAATCCAACAGGAAATATCAAGTTTAAGACTAAATATTGAAAGGTATGAGATAAATAAGAATAGCTCACTAGATGTCAAAAAGAGAATCAAAGAAGCCAAGGAACAAATAGAGAAACAAAATGATCAAATGGTCGGATTTAGAAATGAGTTGGATAAATTCGGAAATCTTCCAGAGGAAAGTGAAGAAAAGAAAATAGAAATTATTGATAGGATAAATAATTCTCAGAAAGAAAGTTCTTTAGCTAGTGATATTTTAGCAAAAGTTGAAAATAATTTGAGAGAAATTTCTTCAGATATAAGAAAACTATCTGAAGACGAATCAATGTTAAGGGAATCTAAGGGAAGAATAGAATCAACCTGTGAATCAAATAATCTTCGCTTGCAAGAAATTGAGGATCAAATTTCCAAAGATTTAAAGATAAATGTAGAAGAGCTTTTGGTTGCAACCGATCTGGCGGGTGAATTTAATTTAGAAAAAGAACAAGAAATAATTACGACGTTAGACAGATACAAGAATGAGCGTGAGGAATTGGGGGGAGTAAATCTCCTCGCAGAACAAGAGGCAAGTGAAATAAAAGAAAGAATTGATGAAATGAAAGCTGAGAAGAAAGATTTGGAGGATGCGATTAAAAAGCTCAAAGGTGGTATTCAAGACTTAAATAAAGAAGGAAGACAAAGAATGCTGAAGGCTTTTGATCAAGTTAATAAAAAATTCCAAACAGTTTTTAATAATTTCTTTGGAGGAGGTCAAGCGGAATTAAAATTTATAGATTCGGATGATCCCTTAGATGCAGGTCTTGAAGTGTTGGCTCAATTACCAGGAAAAAAATTAATTTCTATGTCTTCCTTATCAGGTGGAGAGAAGGCTTTAACTGCTCTTTCACTTATTTTTGCAGTTTTTTTGACAAATCCTTCACCCATTTGTGTACTTGATGAGGTCGACGCACCTTTAGATGATGCAAATGTAGAAAGATTTTGTAGTTTAATTCAAGAGATTTCCTCTACAGTTAATACTAGATTTTTAATTATTACTCATCATCCATTAACAATGGCCAAGATGGATCGTCTTTTTGGAATAACTATGCAGGAGAAAGGTGTAAGCCAATTAGTATCTGTAGATTTGAACGCTGCAGAAAAAATCAGAAAAATTGCTTAATTTTTTTTAAAAAAATCATTATTATTCAATAACTTAATAAAAATTAATATTCTTGACAGTTAGTAATGACGCTAGTAATTTCACTTTGAGGCTACCTATTTGAGGTTGCCTAATGGTAAATTTTTTTGGATGTGTTTTGATAGATAAATCAGAAAAAGAAGATCAAAAAGATATGAATAGTAATTTACAAAAAACATCTGAATTATCTGAAAGAATATCTAATTTCGGAAAAGAAAATTATGACAATCATCAAAAAGAATCTGATAACTCAAATTCTCCATCACCTATTGGACTAGCTTTTAGGTTAAGTACGGATTTGGTCGCAGGTTTGATAGTTGGCGGAGTTATGGGTTGGTCAATAGATCGTTGGCTTGGAACCGCGCCATGGTTCTTAATTGTTTTTTTTATCCTGGGGATAACTGCCGGTATTTTTAATGTTTTAAAGACAGCAAAAAATTTGAATAAATAAGGTATTTGAAAATGGCTTCAACAGAAAATCTCAATGATCATCACTCTTCAGGCTCCTTTCCTGTAGACCCTATGCATCAGTTTGAGATAAAGAAATACATTGATTTAAACTTGGGTGGAATAGATATATCTTTTACTAATTCCTCACTTTTTATGTTAATTGCGGTTACTACAATTAGTTTTTTTATGATATTTTCGATCAGAAAAAATTCTATAATACCTTCTCGCTTACAATCTGTTGTAGAAATCTCTTATGAATTTGTATCAAACATGGTAAGGCAGAATGTCGGTTCGCAGGGTAAAACTTACTTTCCGTTTATCTTTACTATTTTTATGTTTGTTCTTTTTCTTAATATGCTGGGTATGATACCTTATGGTTTTACAGTTACAAGCCATATAGCGGTAACATTTGGATTGGCAATACTTATATTCATTGGAGTTACAATAATTGGCTTTATAAAGCATGGTATGGGTTTTCTTGGGTTCTTTGTCCCTAAAGGGGTTCCAATTTTCATGTTACCGCTTTTAGTGGTTATAGAGCTTATTTCGTATTTTACGCGTCCGGTAAGTCTATCAGTAAGGTTATTTGCCAACATGATGGCCGGTCACACCATGCTAAAAGTTTTTTCTGGTTTTGTTATACTGATGGGTTTTTTAGGAGGTTGGTTACCTCTTGCTGTAATGGTTGCGTTTACTGGATTAGAAATTTTAATTGCTTTTTTACAAGCATATGTTTTTGCTATTTTAACATGTATCTATTTAAACGACGCATTGCATATGCATTAACTAATAATTTTTTTAAAAGGAGATTTAATATGGAACCTGAAGCAGCAAAATTAATTGGAGCCGGAATAGCTTGTATAGCTTTAGCAGGCGCAGGTATAGGTATAGGAATAATATTTGGAAATTACTTGTCGGGAGCACTTAGGAATCCTAGTGCAGCTCAATCACAGTTTCCAAATTTACTCCTTGGCTTTGCTCTCGCTGAGGCGACTGGACTTTTTGGATTAGTTGTTGCCTTGATACTTTTGTTTGTACTATAAAAAAGTTTCTATATGCCACAGCTAGATTTCTCAACATTTGTTCCACAACTATTTTGGCTTTTTCTTAGCCTTTCTTTTCTTTATTTGATTCTTTCTAGGATTGCACTTCCTAGAATTTCGGATGTGATAGAAGAGAGAAAAGATATAATTGCGCAAGATATTGATAAAGCAAAAGCACTATCAAGTGATGCTGATCAGGCAATAGAAGAGCTGGACATAAAAATTACAGAGGCGAAATCAAAATCACTGGAATTAATCAACTCATCAAGAAAAAAAATCTTAGATATGAATGATAGAGAAAAGAAAAAATTTAATGAAGAAATTTCAAAAGAAGTAAAAAAAGCAGAAGATGAAATTCTTAAAAACAAAGATCTTGCTATGTCTAGAATTTCAGAAATTTCTGAGGATATAACCTCTGAGATGCTCTCAAATATTCTTCCGGGAGAGGCTGATAAGAAGAGTCTTGAAAAGTTGTATAAAGATATAAATTAGGAAAATGTAATGTTTAACGCAGAATTTTTTGTAGCAATTTCATTCATAATTTTTGTGGGGCTCATCTTATTCTTACGTTTACCTAGGAGGATATTAAGTATTCTTGATGAAAGATCCTTAAATATTCAAAAAGAACTTGAGCAGGCAAGGAATTTAAGAGAAGAGGCCCAAAAAATTCTCGCCAAAGAAAAAAAGAAACTAGAAGAGGCGGATGTCGAAATTGTTAATTTACTGAAAAATGCTGAGGAGCTTACCAAAATCTTCAAAGCCAATGCGGGAAAATTACTATCAGAAGATATTGAAAGGAAGAAAAAACAATCGGAGCTTAAGATCAAACAGGCAGAAAGCGATGCTATTAAAGAAGTAAAATTAAAAGCAACAGAGCTATCACTTGAAATTGCTAAGGCTTACATAAAACAGAACTTTGATAGTAAGATGTCTTCAGAAATTTTTGAAGAAAGTATTAAGGATTTAAAAAAGAATTTGTAATTAATTTTTATTTTTCATCCAACCTCGGAATTATTTCTACAAAATTACAAGGTTTAAATCTTCTATCTAATTGAAACTTCAAAATATTATCCCACCCATCTTTGACTGCATTTGGCGAACCAGGAAGTGCAAAAATATAAGTTGAATTTAAAATTCCAGCTGTCGTTCTCGACTGTAAGGTAGAAGTACCGATTTTTTCATATGACATCAAGTGAAAGATAGTTGAAAAACCATCTATTTTCTTCTCAAAAATTTCTTCTAGGGCTTCAGGAGTAATATCTCTTCCGGTTAACCCGGTTCCACCAGTCGTTATAATAGCATTTAAATGATCATCCGAGCTCCAATCTTTTATTATTTTTTTTATTTTCCCTTTATCGTCTTCAATTATATCCCGTTTGTATAATTTGTGACCTGAAGACTGAATTCTTTCACACAACAAATCCCCTGATTTATTATCTTCCGAAGTCCTGGTATCGGAAATTGTAAGTACAGAAATATTTATAGGGATGAATTTTTCTTCTTGGTCAATTGTCATGAGTTATTCCTCCCTTTAGTGATTGGATCTTTTCTTTAAGAAGGAGCACATCCTTCCATGCTAAAGATTTCTGTTCCGGTCTTCTTAATAAATAAGCTGGATGAAATATTGGGAGACATGGAATGATGATATCTCCTTTCACGTACTCATGCCATTCCCCTCTAATTTTAGTTATGCCTAATTTTGTTTTTAGGATGGATTTTGAAGAAACGGATCCAACCAACACAATTATTGAAGGATTCATAATTTCAATATGTTTCTCTACTATAGGAAAACATATTTTTAATTCTTCTTCGGTTGGCGTTCTATTTCCGGGTGGTCTCCATGGTAGAATATTTGTTATGTAAATATTTCCTCTATCCAAATTAATAAAAGATAAAATCTTATCTAATAGTTTTCCAGATTTTCCTACAAAAGGCTTTCCTTCCAAGTCTTCTTGTTGTCCAGGAGCTTCACCAATAAACATTAACTTGGATTCTGAATTCCCATCACTGAATACTGTATTTTTAGAAGTTTTTTTCAGTTCACATAGTTGAAAATTTTCAATAAATTCTTTTAAATCCACAAGGTTTGAAATCTCTTTTAGTTTCTCATAAGAATTGTTTTCATTTTTTGATAACCGTTCAATGTTTGAAGAATTTGAAGGAGAATGAAATAAGGATTCATAATTAGCATCTATAGTTTCAGTTATTCCTGATTCAGTCTGAAATTTTAGATCATCTATTTTTTTGTCAGCATTAATTATCATTTTTACTATGAATCTAATATAAACCAATTAACGGTATAACTAAATGTTGTAATGATAGCAGTTTCACTTGGTTAATTAAATATGTTAGGTGTAATAATTAGAGATAGAAATGAATGATTTACCATTAAATGAACTAAATTCTTGTCAGGGTCAAGCATTAGACCCCTCAAAAAGAGAGTCTATGGAATATGACGTTTTAATTGTAGGGGCTGGACCGGCAGGGCTATCTGCAGCAATTCATCTCAAAAAAACTGCTATAAAAGATGATATAGACTTATCGATTTGTGTTCTTGAAAAAGGAAGTGAAATTGGAGCGCATATTTTATCGGGCGCGGTTATAGAGACTTCATCATTAGACAGATTACTCCCTAATTGGAGAGAAAACGAAACCCCAATTAAAACCAAAGTTAAAAAAGATAAGATATCTTTTTTAGGCCCCAATTGGTCGATCAGAATACCAAATTTTATTTTACCCCCGATGATGAAGAACCATGGAAATTACATCGTGAGTCTAGGCGAAGTATGTAAATGGCTCGGTGAGGTTGCAGAAGGTTTAGGTATTGAAATTTATCCTGGTTTCAGTGCGGCGGAGGTCCTATTTGATGAGAATAATCGTGTAAAGGGCGTAGCTACGGGTGATATGGGTGTTTCAAGAAATGGTACTGCAAAAGATTCCTGGGAGCCTGGTATGGAGTTACATGCAAAATACACTTTATTTTCGGAAGGTGCACGCGGATCACTTTCAAAATTCTTGATAGATAACTATCAACTATCTAATGGAAAGGATTTCCAAAAATATGCAATCGGTATCAAAGAGTTATGGGAGATAAGTTCTGAAAATCATAATGAGGGTTTGGTAGAGCATTCAATGGGTTGGCCTCTTAGCGATGGAACATCCGGTGGTTCTTTTTTATATCATTTTGGAAAGAATTTGGTTTCTATTGGTTATGTAATTCATCTTAATTATTCTAATCCATTCGTTTCTCCTTTTGAGGAATTTCAACAATTCAAAATTCACCCATCTGTTAGAAAAATTTTAAAAGGCGGAAAAAGAATAGGCTATGGAGCTAGGGCTATTACTACTGGTGGATTTCAATCATTGCCAAAACTTAACTTCCCTGGGGGGGCCTTATTGGGATGTTCTGCAGGTTTTCTAAATTACCCTAAAATTAAAGGAACGCATAACGCAATGGCCTCGGGAATGCTTGCCGCTGAGGCCATTGTAGAAAATTTTATTTCTGGAGACCACTCTCATGAATTAGAAAATTATCAAGAGAAATATGAAAAAAGCAGTATTGCAAAGGAATTAAAGAAAGTTAGGAATGTTAAACCCTTCCAATCAAGATACGGAGTAATTTTTGGAACAATTCTTGGTGGCATTGATATGTGGTTGAATACCTTTGGAATATCTATGCCCGTTACATTATCTCACCTTAAACCTGACCATGAGACCCTAAGAAATTCCGAAAAATGCAAGAGGATAGATTACCCTAAACCAGATGGAGAATATTCTTTTGACAAATTATCTTCAGTGTTCCTTTCAAACACAAACCATGAGGAGGATCAGCCTATTCACCTGACTCTAAAGGATCCGGAAGTGCCAATTAATCACAATTTACCAAAATATGATGAACCCGCTCAAAGATATTGTCCAGCTGGTGTATACGAAATCTTAGAAAATGAAAGTGGAGAAAATCCAGTCTTTCAGATAAATGCTCAAAATTGTGTTCACTGTAAAACATGTGACATTAAAGACCCCAAACAAAACATTAATTGGATAGCTCCACAGGGAGGAGAGGGTCCGTTGTACGGTGGAATGTAGATAAGAAAAAAACTTATGAATTTTTTAGAAAAAGCCCCCGCAAAACTAAATCTATCTTTGAACCTAACAGGAGAAACAAAAGATAATTACCATTTTATAGTGAGTCTTATAGCCTTTTTGGATTTACAAGATATGCTCACTGTCGAAAGTTCAGACAGATTTAGTTACGAGATATCAGGTACTAAAAAAGATTTTGGGAAAGATGATCTAGTACTGAAAAGCTTAAAGGCGATTCTTAAAAAAAAGAAAATTGAGAAACTACCAGCAATAAAGATTATTTTGGATAAAAAAATACCTATAGGAGCAGGTCTTGGCGGAGGTTCAGCGGACGCAGCAGCGACAATTAGGTTATTGAACAGATATATGAGATTAAATATGTCTCTTGAGGAAATGACAAAAATAGCCTTTGAAATAGGTTCGGATGTTCCTTCATGCCTAGTATCTGAGCCACTTATATTGTCAGGTTATGGTGAAAATATTGTGAAGATTCCATATTTTCCAGATATTGAGATATTATTAATTTATCCAAATCTTAATATCGTCACCAATGAAGTTTTTGCTCAAATTGACATGAATAAAATTCAGAAAAAAAAGCCATATTATTATGAAGAACTTTTGCAAAGCCAATGTAATTTATTAGTAAAAGGAAGGCTTGAAGGATTGAATCTTTTCACAAATGATTTGCAGTCTTATTCAGTTACCTTAAATCCGAGAATCAAGGAAGCAATTAAAGTTTTAGATGATTCTGGTTCTCTTTTTTCCAGAATGACAGGTTCTGGGTCTGCCTGTTTTGGTATTTTTCCTGAAGTAAAGATAGATTTTGCAGAAAAACAAATAAAAGATTTTTATGGTGATTGGTTTGTAAGAAAATGCAAACTAATTGGAACGAACAATTGAAAAGTCTACTAACTTCATAAGAGCATTCTTAAAAGGATCATCAGGGAAGATTTCAAGCGCATCTTTAGCTATCTTTCCATGATGATTTGCCCTTTCAAGGGTATCTTCAATAGTTTCGTATTTTCTTATTATTTCTGTTGTCTTTTTTAAAGCGTTCTTATGTCTAATTTTTTCTTCAAAAGTATTTTTTAGAAATTCTTTTTCATCCTTGTTGCCCCTTCTATAAGCAAGAATGATAGGAAGAGTGACTTTTCCCTCAAAGAAGTCATCTCCAGGATTCTTTCCCAGTTCTTCTTTTTTTCCAAAATAATCCAAAGCGTCATCCTTCAACTGGAAGGTAATACCTATATTTTTACCAAATGATAAGAGTGCTTCTATCTCCTCTTCTTTCGAATTAGATATGAGGCCTCCGACGACACAAGAGGTAGAAAAAAGCGATGCGGTTTTTGCCTCAATAATTTCCATATATTGATCTTCAGTTGTTTTAATATTTTCTGAAGAAATTAATTGCATAACTTCTCCTTCAGCGATTTTTACTGATGCATCAGAAAGATTTCTCAGGCTTTCTAAAGATCCCGATTCAACCATAAGTTGAAAAGCTTTTCCTAACAAAAAATCTCCAACAAGAATACTTGATTTGTTATCCCAAAGAATATGAGAGGTTGTTTTCCCTCTTCTTAAATTACTTTCGTCGACTACATCGTCGTGTAATAGAGTCGCGGTATGCATCAATTCCACAGCCGCCGCTAAATTTATATGTTCATTGCCGGTATAGCCGCAAATTTTTGAACAAGTTAAAGTAAGAATTGGCCTTAAGCGTTTTCCTCCCAATTGAATAATATGATTGGCAAGATTAGGTATCCTGTCTACCTCGCTTATAATTTGTTGTTTTATTAAATTTTCTACTTTTACAAAATCATTTTCAATTAGTGATAAAAGATTTTGGATTGGTTCGTCATCTTTATATTTTCGTTTTACTAATTTAATTACATTTCCCATATTTTTCTTATATTTTAGAATCTAGTTATGAGCAAAGAAATTACTAAAAATAAATTTTTGGGAGGAAAGTTAAAAGTCTTCCAACAAAGGCACGGATTTAGAGCAGGTCACGATTCTGTAATTTTAGCCTCATCAATCCCTGCTGAAAAAGGAGAAAAATGCTTAGAACTGGGTATTGGCTGTGGAGTTGTATCTCTTTGCTTATCACAAAGAGTAGAAAATCTGAAAATTGTTGGAATAGATAATGATGTTGAAGTTCTTAATCTAACTAGAAGTAATATTTCTATGAATGATATGGACAAAAATATAACTGTAATAAAAGGCAATTTAGACAGAGGAATTGAAGATTTTTCTGAGTTAAAAAGACAGACTTTTAATCATGTTTTTTCAAATCCTCCATATTATCTAGAAGATGAAATAGTTTTTCCTCTGCATGAAAGTAAAAAGAATGCCTATGCCGGAAACAAGAATACACTTAAAGTTTGGCTTAAGATTGCTTTAACTTTTGTTAAATCTCGAGGTTCTGTAACATTTATAAATCACATAAAGAATTTTCCTGAAATGTTAAATATTTTTGCCTCAACTATGGGTGATATAAAAATAACTCCTATATTTTCAAATAAGGAGAAACCAGCCTCAAGAGTTATAATCAGTGGAATTAGAGACTCTAAAAAGCCAATAAGATTTAATAATGGCCTGGTGCTAAATAATAAAGCTGGGAAAACTCCGAAAGAGGTTGAGAATATATTGAGAAATGGATCTGCTTTAAACTATTGAAACTTTATCACTATTTTTTAAGAAGAAATTACTATAAAAACAGAAATTAGCACCCTGGAGAAGTATGTGACCGCAAACAACATGGAAGAATTGGTAGCTCTTTGCAAAAGGAGGGGATTTATTTTTCAAACCAATGAAATTTATGGCGGTCTTCAAGGATTGTATGATTACGGACCGCTTGGCGTGGAACTTAAGAACAATTTAAAAACGTCTTGGTGGAGCTCGATGGTATATGAAAGGGACGATGTGGAGGGTTTGGATTCTTCTATCCTGACTCATCCTGACGTTCTTAAATATTCAGGGCACGAAGAAACTTTTACCGATCCACTAGTAGATTGTAAAGAATGTAAGTCAAGATCGCGTGCGGATCACATTGAGGATGGAAAATGCCCCTCTTGTGGTTCGAAAGACTTAACAGAACCAAGACCATTTAATCTGATGTTTAAGACTAATATTGGGCCAATAGATGATGGATCGAGTTTCGCTTATTTAAGACCAGAAACAGCCCAGCAGATTTTTACAAATCTTAAAAATGTTATTGATACGACCTCAAGAACTTTACCTTTTGGTGTTGCGCAGATCGGAAAGGCATTCCGAAACGAGATTACCCCAAGGAACTTTATTTTTAGGGTAAGAGAATTTGAACAGATGGAGCTTGAATTTTTTGTAGAACCGGGAACTGATGAAGAGTGGCATGATCAATGGGTGAAAGACAGAGTAAATTGGTGGGAAAAACAAGGGATCAAGAAAAAGAATTTAGAACTAGTTGATATTCCGAAGGAAGATCTATCTCATTATTCAAAGAAAACTGTTGATATCATGTATAGATTTCCACATGGACTTGAAGAGTTAGAAGGAGTTGCTAATAGAACAGATTTTGACATCGGTTCGCATACCAAAAATCAAAAAGATTTTGATATAAAAGCGAAGGTAAAGCAGAATTCTGATTCCGTTATTAAGCTGGCGGTTCAGGATAAAATCAACAATACATGGACAATACCTTACGTGATCGAACCCTCTGCCGGAGTGGATAGAGGGTTCTTGGCCGTTCTTAATGAGGCTTACAAGACAGAGGATCTGGGTGATGGAAAACAAAGGACAGTGCTTTCCTTAAAGCCACATCTATCTCCTATTAAGGCTTCGGTTATACCTCTTAAAAGAAATAATAAAGATCTTGTTTCAACTGCCTTGAAAATTAAATCGTCCTTACAAGCCTTAGGGATGGGAAGGATATTATTTGATAATTCTGGAAATATTGGAAAGAGTTATAGGAGACATGATGAAGTGGGGACACCAATTTGCCTCACGGTTGATTTTGAGACTCTTGAAGATCAGAAAGTCACTGCAAGAGATAGGGATACGATGGCTCAAGAACGGGTATCTATTTTAGATCTGCCCAAATATATCAAAAAAATACTATTATAATATGAGAAGGTGGATACATTCATTCGATAAGAAAATAGAGGATGTTGTTTCTGATCGAAGATTGATCGGAAACAAAGGTTTGAATCTTTGCTTGATGAAACAAATGGGTCTACCAGTGCCGTCTGGTTTTGTTATTACTTCTGAGGCTTTTGATTATAGGGAAAAGAACAAAGCTTTGCCCAAAGAATTTTTCGATGAACTAAAGGATAATCTCTCCAATATAGAAAAAGCACTTAATCTAAAATTTGGAGATCCAAATAATCCTCTTATTTTATCAATTCGGTCCGGTTCACAATATTCCATGCCAGGCATGTTGGATACGATATTAAATATTGGTTTAAACAAAAAAGTTGTTGATAAAATTTCACAAAACGATCAATCGATTTTCGCTTTAGATACATGGAGAAGATTTTTGCAGATGTATTCCCATGTAGTTTTTAAAATTGAACACTATTTTTTCGATGAAATTTTAGAAAGCTATCTTTTGGGGGCAGGCTTATCTTCCACTAGTCAACTTGATGCGGAAGATTTTGAGGAGATCTGTGCCCAATATTTGTCATTAATAGAAGAAAAAAATGAAAAACCCTTTTCAGAAAATGTAAATGATCAATTAGTTAATGGCATCTATGCCGTTATGGATTCTTGGAAAAACGAAAGAGCAGTAGCCTTTAGGAAATTAAACAATATTCCTGATGAAGCAGGAATTGCAGTTAATATACAAAAGATGGTTTTTGGAAACCTCAATGAGAAAAGTGCCTCAGGGGTTTTGTTTTCAAGGAATCCTGATAATGGAGAGAAAGTGGTTAAGGGTGAATATATTTTATGTTCTCAAGGAGAAGATGTAGTTTCAGGATTTTTTACCCCACAAAGTATTAATAAAAAATACAAAAACGAGTATTCGGATTCAGATACCTTAGAAGAGAAATTCCCTTCTATTTATGAAGAGCTATTAAATATTTCTATTAAGTTAGAAAATTATTTTCGTAATGTTCAGGATATAGAATTTACTATAGAATCTGGAAATCTCTGGATTCTTCAATCAAGAAATGCCGAAACCAATCTCGAAGCTTCCCTCAATATTACAAGAGATATGGTAAAAGAAGGGTTAATCGAAAAAAAACATGCCATTGCATCCACTGATCCTGACACCATTAAGAGATCTCTTACACCTATCTTGGATGACAGCTTTAACAACCTTATTTTATCTTCCGGTCTACCCGCATCACCTGGTGTAATATCTGGAAAAATAGCCTTTGATTCAGAGGGAATTGATAGAATACAAGGTCAAGGTGGAAAAAGTATTTTGGTTCTGGTTGCAACTAACACTAAAGATATTAAAGCTATGCATAATACTGACGGTATACTTACATCACATGGTGGATTAACAAGCCATGCGGCAGTTGTAGCTCGTGGTTTAGGTAAGACCTGTATTACAGGTGCTCGGGAAATAATTGTAGATGTTGAAGAAAGAAAAGTTATTATTAACGAAGAAATTTTCCATGAGGACGACATATTAACTATTAACGGGCATACGGGGGATATTATAAAAGGTGTAGCCAGGACTAAATCACAAGATCCTCCTGATGCTCTTAAAGATATTCTGGGTTGGTGTGAAGAAATCGTTGAAGATAAACACGATGATCCCATAACTCTCCTTGAAAAAGCTAAAGCAATAATAAAGAATTAGATATATTTACTCTATTGGCATTTTCATAGGACCCGTGTTCATTAGATCATCTCTGGTATTTATTGGATCTTTTACGACTGACATTTCAAGTTCTTCCAGATCTTCCGGGACATACCAGTGTATGCGATTTTCATAGTAGGCTCGCAAAGCCGTTTTTGCGATTTCTCCTGCTGGAATTAACCTCCACATTCCTTCCTTGGGTAAGTTTATTCTTATTTCTTCTCCAATAAGAGGTGTATCAATAACTCCGGGCAAAATATCAGAAACTCTTGTATCAAATCGTGAAAATTCAGCCGAAAGCGATTCTGTTAGTCCTTTAACCGCGTGTTTTGAGGCCGAATATACCGATGTCATAGGTAGACCTATAACTGCTGTCGAGGAAGCGGTATTCAAACATAAAGAATTTGGTGTATTTTTTAAAAGTTGAATAGCTGAGTAAATGCCATTAATTACACCTATGAAATTAATGTTTATAACCTTTAGATGGCTTTCGTATGGTTGATCTTCAAAAAATCCTCCCTCTGCAATGCCGGCATTATTAAACAGAATATCCAGCTTTCCATCGGTACACGATGAGAAATTTGCTACACATTTTTCGAAATCATTCTTGTTAGTCACATCTAGATTCTTATAAACAATTTCATTATCCCCTAGTTCATCAGAAAGTTTTTCTAAATTTTCTTCATTGATATCGTAGCAACCTACAAACCAACCTTCTTTTTTAAACAACTTAACCGTTTCTTTACCCATGCCGCTGGCGGCACCAGTTATAAATATTGATTTTTTATCCATTTTATTTCCAGTCATTATTCATTGCTTCAAATCTAGACCAAAATCAAGAGAAGGGGAAGAATGTGTTAGCCAGCCAGAAGAAATAAAATCCACTCCAGTCATAGCGATGTCTAAGACATTTTCGATATTAACGCTTCCTGATGCCTCTAACAGAACTTTATCACTGTTGATCTCAACCGCTTTTTTTAGTTCAGATGTACTAAAATTATCTAGCAAAATTATGTCAGGATTATTCTCAAGTGCTTCTTGAAATTGATCGATGTTGTCTACCTCCACCTCAATTTTTAGAGATTTATCAGAGCTCTTTTTTGCTTTTTTAATTGCTTCTTTAATAGATCCTGACAGGGCTATATGATTATCTTTAATAAGAATTCCATCAAAAAGGCCAAAACGATGGTTTTTTCCACCACCGGAAAGAACTGCAAATTTCTCAAAAACCCTAAGGTTAGGAGTTGTTTTACGAGTACACATGATTTTTGTATTGGTATTTTTTATTTTCTTTGCCATTAACGAGGTTGCGCTTGCTATTCCTGACATATGAGATAAAAAATTAAGGGCAGTTCTTTCAGCGGTTAGTATTGATATTGAATTGCCTTGAATTTTTGCTAAAATATCATCAATCTTAACTTCATCGCCTTCTTTTTTGAATTTTTCAAAAGCAATTTTTTTGTCTACTAGACGGAACACTGTTTCCGCTAAATATAGACCAGAAATTACACCCTCTTGTCTTGATTTAATTTCGAACTCAGATCTATTGGAATCATCCAGAATCAAATTGCTAGTGATATCACCTATGATACCGATATCTTCTTTGAGAGCTTCTTTTACTGTCCGTTCAGTTAAGGTTTTGTCCGGTAATTCGAAACTCATAGATTTATCATGTTATTAACGGATTGTAGGGCCCTTTCAGCTGTGTCTTTGTCTATATTTATTTCATATTGTTTATTCCAAAGAGATTCTAAGATATTTTCTAAAGTAATTTGTTTCATGTGAGGGCACAAATTACATGGCCTAACGAAGTCTACATTGGGGTTTTCTATAGAAACATTATCGCTCATTGAGCATTCTGTGACCATCAAAACCTTCTCGGGCTGATTTTTTCTAACCCAATTGATCATAGTGGAAGTTGATCCAGAAAAATCTGACTCCGCTATTACGCTTGGAGAGCATTCCGGATGAGCTATTACCTGAACGCCCGGTTCATTTATTCTAAACTCACGAATTTCCTCTGGAGTGAATTCTTCATGCACCTCACATCTTCCTTTCCAAAGAATAATCTCTTTTTTGGTTTCTTTAGCTACGTTTAAAGCTAAATATTCATCAGGGATGAAAATTATTTTTTTTGAATCAAAGGAATTGACAATATCCGCGGCATTTGAGGATGTACAACAGATGTCCGATTCAGCTTTAACCTCTGCAGAGGTATTCACATAGGTTACAACTGGTATACCGGGATTGTCTTCTTTTAACTTTCTAACATTCTTGCCTGTAATTGAGGAGGCAAGAGAACAGCCAGCTTGAAGGCTAGGAATTAAAACCATCTTGTCCATATTTAGTAATTTTGATGTTTCAGCCATAAAATGAACACCGCATTGTAAAATAATATTGCTTTCAACTTTAGAAGCTTCTTTAGCTAATTGTAATGAGTCTCCTCTTACATCGCTAATACAATGGAATATTTCAGGTGTTTGATAATTATGGGCAAGAATTGCTGCATTCATTTCCTTCTTAAGTATATTTATAGCTTCTATATATGGAGCGAAGAATGGCCACTCAATTTCAGGAACGACTCTCGATACTTTCTCGTAGAGATGCCGAGATGTGCTCTCAAGTTCTGACGACCAACTGATATTCATTTTTTCTAAGACCTGATCGGCAGTTATACTAGTAGAATTGTTGTTTAATTTTTTATCCATATTTGCCACGGTAAATAAATTAACCTTCTATCTATACAAAAAATACTATCAACTTCATTTTTTTTTCAGGATTATATTACCTGCTGAGTAACCCGCACCGAATGAGCATAAAATTCCAATATCGCCAGATTCCAAGTCGGAATTAAATTGTGAAAATGCTATTATTGAGCCTGCAGAAGACGTGTTCGCGTAATCTTGTAATATATTAGGCTGTTCTTTAATATCAGGCCGCCTTCCTAATACTTTCTTCCCTATAAGATCATTCATGCTTTTGTTGGCTTGATGAAGCCACAATCTTCTGATTTCTTCTACTTCAATGTCCTCATCTTTTATGTGCTCAAGAATTAGTTGACTAACCATTGGAACGACCTCTTTAAAAACTTTTCTTCCTTCCTGTACAAACAAAAGATCTCTGTCTATTGGCTTCGTCTCTTTTGCCGAATTAAGAAAACCGAAATTATTTCTTATGTTATTTGAGAACTGAGTAATACATTTAGTAGATATGATTTCAAAAACATTTTTTGATAGGTTATTTTCTTGTTTTTCAAGAATGACTGCCGTACAAACATCTCCAAAAATAAAATGACAATCCCTATCTTTAAAATTCAGGTGTCCAGAACATATTTCTGGATCAACCACTAAAATACAATCTGCACTCCCAGATTTAATCATGTCAGATGCGGCTTGTATCCCAAAAGTCGCAGACGAACAGGCAACATTCATATCAAATGCAAAACCATTAATTCCCAGTAAATTTTGAACCTCAATTGCTATTGCTGGGTAGGCTCTTTCAAGATTAGAACATGCGGTAATTACCGCGTCGATATCATTAGGAGTTTTATTTGCTTCCTTCATGGCTATTCTTGAGGCCTTGATTGACATCTCAGCCAGTATAGAAGGTTCATCATTAGTTCTTTTTCTAATTATTGGATGCATGATGTCTGGGTCTAATATTCCTGATTTATTGACCACATATCTTTTTTTAATTCCTGATGCATTAAAAATGAATTCTTCATTAGAAGATTCAAGGAGATTTATTTCACCTGCATCAATTCTATCTTTATTTATTTTGTTAAATTTTTTTGCGTACGCATTATATGATTTAACGAGCTCGGCGTTGGTTATAGATTCTTCTGGTGTAAACACTCCTGTTCCACTTATTACTATGTTTCCCAAGATTAATCTCCTTTAAAAAAATACTAACAGAAAATTCTTTTATGTTAAACTTTTTGGCATTCGAAATAACGCGGACAGGTAGTGATGTGATCATTAACAATTCCAATCGCTTGCATAAATGCATACACGATTGTTGGACCACAAAATTTAAAACCTAATCTCTTAAATTCTTTTGAAATCGTAATTGAAAGTTCAGTCTGACTTTGTATATCCGATAAACTATTAACATGATTTATGATAGGTTTTCCATCAACAAAACACCAAAGAAAGTCAGAAAAACTACCATTTTTGGAGAAAATTTCATTGTATAATTTTGAATTGTTGATTGTTGCATTAATCTTTGTTCTACTTCTGATAATTCCTTTATTTTTTAAAAGTTTTTCGATGTCCATTAAGCTATAATCTGATATTTTTTTGGGATCAAAATTATCAAAAGCTTCCCTAAAATTCTCCCTCTTATTAAGGATTGTTATCCAGCTTAGACCTGCTTGAAATCCTTCAAGAACAAACATTTCCCACAATTTTTTATCGTTATATTCAGAAAGCCCCCATTCGTTATCATGATAGATTTGATATTCCTTACTTGAATTGGACCAACTGCAGTAACCTTCTCTAGGGTTGCTCATTTATGAGTAACCTTGCGGATAACAAAATTCTATTTTACAGCTATCATTCCCAATAATTATTTTTTCTGATTGAGAAATTAAGTCTTCTATAACTTCAATTCTTATTAAGGCAATACCAATATCATCAATGGTTTTAATAACAGTTCCTACTTTTTTCTCTATAAAAATTATATCATCTTTGTTAGTTAATATATTTTCTGTCCTAAAAGGAAAAACTCTCTTCTTTGTTTTTCCTCTGCGTTGCATTCTTGAGGTAACTTCTTGACCAACAAAACAGCCCTTATAAAAATCAATAGAATTACAGTAGTCTAAGTTCATTTCTATAGGAAAATATTCTCCTGATTTGATATCTTTTCCCTCCTCGACAATACCGAGTGATAGTCTTTTCTTTTCGTATTTTTTCATTTTTTCTGAGGAAATGTTTTTGATTTGACCTACTCCTCTCCATCCTAATTCTTTATTTCTAGGGTCTGGTTGAAAATCTTTATAAGGCTTTTCCAAGCTCACAAAAACTGACAACTCATTTTCTTCTTCAATTAGAACTTTCGATTTCAATTTATATATGGACAATTTTTTTAGAAACTCTTCTGTAGAGCTTTTATGGATATCAATTAAGAATTTATGATCCTTTTTAAAGACAATAAAATTATTCATAAGCTTACCTTGTGGGCTTAATAGAGCACCAGAAAGAGAGTTCTGATCTTGAAGATCTAGATTGCAAGTTACAATCGACTTTAAAAATTCTTCAGAATCTTCTCCTTGAATAGAGATAACAGACCGGTCTTTTAAATGTATAATCTTATTTTCCATAAGGGTTTTAACTTTTTTAAGGTACAATATGATTAATATAATTAATAAAGGTAAGCGTTACAATGTCATTTGATATTATTTTCAAGGATGCGCAGATTGTCACTCACACAAAGAGATTTAATGGTGATATAGCCGTTAAAGACGAGAAAATTGTTGAAATTGGGGATTTAAAAGAATCTGAGGCAAAAGAAAGTATTAATTTAAAGGGATTATGTCTCATTCCAGGTGTTATAGATACACAGGTGCATTTTAGAGAACCTGGATTAGAACATAAGGAAGATTTATACACGGGAACAAAAAGTGCAATTCTCGGAGGAGTAACAGGTGTTTTCGAGATGCCAAATACCGATCCTTCAACTACCGATGAAGACGCTTTGATGGATAAATTTAATAGGGCTTCAAATAGAGCCTTTTGTGATTATGCTTTTTATGCAGGAGGAACCGAAGATAATGCAGATAATCTTCCTTCTTATGAAAAAATAAGTGGTTGTTGTGGTGTTAAGGTATTTATGGGAGCAAGTACGGGCTCACTTCTTGTCGCAGAAGAAGAAGACTTAGATAAGATTGTCTCTAAGATTAATTATCGTGCATCTTTTCATTGTGAAGATCAGTCAAGGCTATTGGAAAGGGCAAAATTTCAAGAAGAGGGCAAAGTGCATACACATGAAATTTGGCGAGATAAGTTATCCTCACTAATTGCAACTCAAAAACTTGTTTCGATAGCAGAAAAATATAATAAAAAAGTTCATGTTTTACATGTAACAACAGAAGAAGAGATCAATTTTTTATCGGAGCATAAGAAAAACGCATCTGTTGAAATTACTCCTCAGCATTTAACATTACATTCTCCTGATTGTTATGATCGCCTTGGTAGTTATGCTCAAATGAATCCACCCATAAGATCAAAAAAACATCAAGACAGATTATGGGAAGCGATAAATGAAGGTATTGCCGATATTATAGGTTCGGATCATGCTCCCCACACTAAAGAAGAAAAAAATAAAAATTATCCACTCTCACCTTCCGGTATGCCAGGAGTACAAACGCTTGTCCCAGTAATGTTGAACCATATAACGAACGGAAAGCTTTCCCTTGAGAGGTTTATAGAATTAACAAGTTACAATCCTTCTATTCTTTTTGGTATCAAAAATAAAGGGAGAATAGAGATAGGTTTTGATGCTGATTTTACGGTTATCGACTTATCTATGAAAAAAAAGATTACCAATGATTGGATTGCAAGCAAATGTGGCTGGACTCCTTATGAAGGTATGTCTATTAAAGGATGGCCGGTAATGACCATTATAAGGGGAAATCTTGTCATGAATGAAGGAAAAATTACTGACCCCATAGGGAAGTCTATGAGTTTTGAGAGATAATCCAGGGAGAAAATTATGACAGATAAATTTCGCGCTCTAATGATAGATAAAGAAGAAGATGAACAAAGTGTAAATTTTGTTGAAATTTCAGAAGATGAGTTAATGGAAGGAAATGTTTTAGTCGAGGTTACTCATTCTTCTTTGAATTATAAAGATGGATTGGCTTTGACTGGTGCTCCTGGGGTAGTGAAGAGTTTTCCAATGATAGCAGGAATTGATTTTAGTGGCATAGTGAAAGATTCGGAGGATGAAAAGTTTTCTCATGGAGATAGAGTTGTTCTAAACGGTTATGGTTTGTCCGAAAATCATTTTGGAGGATATTCTGAGAGGGCAAGAGTAAAATCGGATCACTTATTAAAACTTCCTGACAATATTTCTAATAAACAGGCTATGGCCATTGGAACAGCTGGTTATACTGCAATGTTATGTGTTTTGGGTCTCGAGGATTGGGGGATAAAACCAGAGGATGGAGAAATTCTTGTAACCGGAGCATCTGGAGGAGTTGGCTCTGTTGCAGTTTCTATTCTTTCAACCTTAGGATTTCAGGTAGTAGCATCGACTGGTCGCCTAAATGAGACGGAATATTTGACTGGTTTAGGAGCGACTTCGGTTATAGATAGATCTGAACTTTCTGAGCCTTCACGACCTTTGGGTAAGGAGATTTGGGCTGGTGCCGTTGATTCGGTAGGAAGCCAAACACTGGTTAATACTCTAGCTCAAATTAAATATGGTGGAGCAGTATCAGCTTGTGGTTTAGCTCAAGGAATGGATCTTCCAGGAACAGTAATTCCATTTATTTTACGCGGAGTTGCTCTAATAGGAATAGATTCAGTTATGGCGCCTATGGACAAAAGGGAAAGAGCTTGGGAACGATTGAGCAATGATCTTGATACGGCAAAACTTGAAGAGATGATTGTTGATTCGACGTTAGAGAATATACCAAATTTAGCTCATAAAATACTTGCAGGAAAAGTAAGAGGAAGAGTGGTCGTTAATATTTTGGAAAATAATTAGTAAATATTAAGTTCGAATTTCTTTGAGACGTTCAGATATTAAAAAGGCCAAATCCAATGCTTGATTAGCATTCAATCTAGGATCACAATGAGTATGGTACCTGTCGGAAAGATCTTCTTCAAATATTTCTTGAGTTCCACCTAAACATTCCGTAACGTTTTGCCCTGTCATTTCAATATGTACTCCACCTGCACATGTTCCTTCGGCTTGGTGAATATCAATAAATTCTTTAACTTCGGTAAGAATCTTATCTAGAATCCTTGTTTTGTAGCCGTTTGAAGCTTTTACCGTATTACCATGCATAGGGTCGCAGGACCAAACAACATTTTTTCCTTCAGATTTTACTGCTTGAATAAGCTTTGGAAGATGATTAGCTACATTATTAGCGCCATATCTTGTTATTAAAGTTAATCGTCCTGCTTCGTTATCAGGATTGATTGCATCAATAAGCTTTAACAATTCTTCCGCTTCCAAAGATGGTCCACACTTTAAACCGATAGGATTCTTAATACCTCTAATAAATTCAATATGTGCTCCATCGAGTTGACGGGTTCGATCTCCTATCCATAATAAATGAGCTGAAGTGTCGTACCATTCACCTGTTGTAGAATCTACCCTTGTAAGTGCTTCTTCATAACCCAATAAAAGTGATTCATGGCTAGTATAAAAATCTACGGATCGCAGTTCAGGTGTAGAGTTAGAATTAATCCCAACAGCATTCATAAAATTGAGAGTTTCTGATATTCTTTCCGCTAGGGCTTCATATCTCTCTCCTTGTTTACTCTCCTTTACAAAACCAAGATTCCATTGGTGAACATGATCCAGATTTGCATAACCCCCTTGAGCGAAAGCTCTAAGCAAATTAAGTGTTGATGCAGACTGACGATATGCCATAATTTGCCTTTCCGGATCTGGAATTCTTAGGGCTTCATCGAATTCAATATCATTAATGATATCCCCCCTGTAACTCGGAAGTTCTATATCTCCTTGTTTTTCAGTAGGTTCTGAGCGTGGTTTTGCAAATTGACCTGCAATCCTTCCAATCTTAATTATTGGACAACCAGCACCAAAAGTTAGAACGACTGACATCTGTAGGATTACTCTAAAAGTGTCTCTAATGTTGTCAGGTAAATGCTCAGCAAAACTTTCTGCACAGTCACCACCTTGAAGGAGAAAAGCTTCTCCCCTAGAAGCTTTAGCTAAGTCTTCTTTTAGTCTTCGGGCTTCTCCAGCAAACACCAAAGGAGGATAAGAGGCAAGGCGACCTTCGACCTTATCAATCATTTCCTGATTATCGTAAACAGGAGCTTGTTTGATAGGTTTGCTTCTCCAACTATCTTTTTTCCAGTTCTTGGCCACATTTATCTCCGCTAACTCGGAAAATCTATATAAATCATAAATCTAAACATTAATAGTTTTTTTATTATTTTATTGAATTCATGAAAAAGTTAAGTAATTACTTAAATGTAACAAAATCCTAAATTATTGTTGTATTTACTATTAAGTAAATTTTCTCTTCATGTGACGTGGTTTAGAACAATTCACATCCTACTTGCGTTCATTTCAGCTAAGTCTTCAAGTTCCTCACGGTATTTTTTAAATTCAATTCTAGCAACCGCTCTATTGTGAACCTCATCAGGACCATCAACTATTCTTAGTACTCTTGCGGATGCATAAGCAGAGGCCAAACCAAAATCAGTTGTAACGCCTCCCCCTCCATGCGCTTGAATAGCATCATCAAGAATACTGCATAACATTTTAGGAGCTGCAACTTTTATCATCGCAATTTCTGCACGAGCCACCTTGTTTCCAACTGTATCCATTAAGTAAGCTGCTTTCATAGTTAGAAGTCGTGAAGATTCAATTTCAATTCGAGCTCTAGCTACTCTTTCCTCCCAGACAGAATATTCCGAAATTTTCTTTCCAAATGCTTCTCTGCTTAATAACCTTTTAGCCATTTTCTCTAAAGTTCTTTCAGCAACTCCAATAGCTCTCATACAATGATGAATCCTCCCAGGTCCAAGTCTTCCTTGAGCAATTTCGAAACCTCTTCCTTCACCTAGGAAAAGATTTTCTACAGGAACTCTAACATTTTCTAATTTTATTTCGCAGTGCCCATGAGGAGCATGATCGTATCCAAAGACTGGTAGAAATCTAACAATCTCAATTCCCGGGGTGTCAAGAGGCAGTAAAATTTGACTCTGTTGTTGATGTTTTGGGGCCTCAGGATTAGTTTTTCCCATTAATATAGAAACTTTACATCTTGGATCCATGACGCCTGAAGACCACCATTTTCTTCCATTAATCACATATTCATCGCCATCTCTTTCAATACGAGTTGAAATATTTGTAGCGTCTGATGATGCAACATCTGGTTCAGTCATGAGATAAGCGGATCGAATTTCACCATCAAGAAGAGGCTTTAACCACTTTTCTTTTTGTTCTTCATTCCCATAACGCTCAATGAGTTCCATATTACCGGTATCAGGAGCAGAACAGTTAAATACTTCCGAAGCAAAACCTACTCTTCCCATAATTTCACACAATGGCGCATATTCAACGTTTGTTAGATTCCCTCCCAACTCTGAATCAGGGAGAAAAAGGTTCCATAGACCTTCTTTTTTTGCAATCACTTTTAGGTCTTCCAAAATTTGAGGAACTTGCCATCTATCAGTTCCAAAAGCCTTCATTTGGTCGTCATATGTTTTTTCGTTCGGATAAATATGTTTATCCATAAATGCTCGGACGCGAGTCATTAATTCTTTGGTTTTTTCGTTATGTTCAAAAATCATTACTTTCTCCCAGATTTCAAGAAAAATCTTAACTATTATAATATCTGAATACTAGTAAATTTTTTTATCGTTTGTCTTGAAAAAAAATTTTCAGCAATTCTTCAGATTCTTTTTCGTAAAAACCACTGAAGACATTAGGTTTATGTTGGCAAGAGTTGCTTGCATATATTTTTGGTCCATTATCAACTGCCCCTTTTTTCTGGTCAAATGCTCCGTAAAAGAGATTTTTTATTCGTGCCAACGAAATAGCCATTGCACACATTGCGCACGGTTCTAAGGTTGTATAAATAGAGCAATTAATTAATTTATCTGAGTTCAATAATTTTGAGGATTCTCTCAAAACTAGTAATTCAGCATGAGCAGTTGGATCTTTCATTTCCCTAACTCTATTTCCATTTTTCGATAGAATCTTTCCTGATTGATCTGTAAGAACTGCCCCAACTGGAACTTCATTTCTCTTTGCTGCTTTATTAGCCTCTTTTAAAGCTGCTTTCATAAATTCTAATGTTTGTGATATATTTTTATTCAATAATTTACTCTATGGTTTCAAAATTAAATAATTATAGTCGTATCACATGATAAAAAAAAATGAAAAAAACAAACAAAGAATAGCCAAATTTTTGGCAAGTTCTGGAGTGGCCTCCAGAAGAGAATCGGAGAAAATAATTTTAGACAAAAGAGTTGAAGTGAATGGTCATATTATTGCTTCACCTGCGTTTGATATAAAAGATGGTGACCAAGTCAAGGTAGATGGAAAACTTATAAAGAGATCAGATAAGCTGCATGTCTGGCTTTTTAATAAACCGCAAGGCTATCTAGTCACAACCAAAGACCCCGTTGGAAGGAAGACAATTTATGATTTATTTCCTAAAAAATTAAAAAAAACAATAACCGTAGGAAGGCTAGACTATAACAGTGAAGGTCTCATAATACTGACTAACAATGGTGATTTTTCAAGATTTTTAGAGTTGCCTTCAAATCAATTTTTAAGAACCTATAAAGTAAGAGTTCATGGAAATATTGATAAAGAAAAATTAAGCAATCTTTCAAATGGAATAACTTTGAAGGGAATAAAATACAAATCAATAGAGATATCATTGGAAAAGACAAATAAGTCTAATACTTGGCTGTTAATGAAATTGAAAGAAGGCAAGAATAGAGAAATAAGAAAAATATGTGAATCATTTGATTTAAAGGTAAATAGGCTTATTCGAATATCTTATGGACCATTTAACTTAGGGAAAATCAATAAGACAGAAATTATTGAGGTTTCTTATGGTTTTCTTAGAAGAAAATTTGAAAAAACTTTTTTTAGCCATTAATAAGGTGGATGGATGAGAGTTATATCGGGAAAATATTCTGGTAAAAGGCTTTATTCTCCTAAAGGAAGAAAAACTCGACCTACAACCGATCGAGTTAAAGAAACATTATTTAATCTTTTAGAGAACAGTATCAAGATTAATTTTAAAGATCAGAATATCTTAGATATTTTTGCTGGCTCAGGAGCTCTAGGTATTGAATCCTTATCAAGAGGAGCTAATTTTTGTACTTTTGTTGATAATTCTCATATTGCACATACTAATATATTGAAGAATATAAATTCTTTAAAGATAGAAAGTAGATGTGCGTTAATTAAAACGGACATCTTGGGTATTCCAAAATTTATTAAAGACACTTCAAATAAGATTGACATCGTTTTTGCTGACCCCCCTTATAAAAAAATTAATTTAATAGTTAAGGCAATAAAGGTTTTATCTAATAAAGGTTGGCTAAAGGAAAAAGTTTATTTGGTTGTTGAATCTGCAAAAAAAGAAAAATTGCAAAATATTGAAGATTTTGATTTATTGGTTAGTAGGGAAGTTGGGGGTAGCAGTATTTCAATTAATTTATCGCAATAAGGTTGAACCATTTGCAATAAATTAATAAGATCTATCAAAATAATTTTTAGGAGTAATTATATGCGCGGATTGATGCAGGAATGGCCTTTGCTTGTACACACCTTTATTGACCATGCAAATATTCATCATGGAGAAAGAGAAATAGTTACTAGGAGGGTTGAAGGAGATATTCATAGGACAAATTATTCAGAAATTTATTCTAGAGCAAAAAGATTTTCGAAGGCTTTACAAAAACTAGGAGTTATGCAGGGTGAGGTAATTGGGACGCTAGCCTGGAATACTTATCGTCATCTTGAATCTTGGTACGGAATCACTGGAATGGGAGCTATATACCATACCTTAAACCCAAGATTATTTACGGAACAACTTGAATACATAATCAATCATGCCGAAAACCAATATATTATCTCTGACACAACATTTGTTAAGTTACTTGAAGGTATAGAAAAAAATATTCCTAATGTTAAAGGTTTTATATTTTTAACAGATAAAGAAAACATGCCTGATACAAAATTGAAAAACTCGCTGAGTTTTGAAGAATTAATTGATGCTGAAGACGAAGATTTTGATTGGGTTAGGGTTGATGAAAATGACGCTTGTGGACTTTGTTACACTTCAGGCACAACCGGAAATCCAAAAGGGGTATTGTATTCCCATAGATCTAATGTATTGCACACTCTAGCAGCGAATAGCGCAGATGCGATGGGTATAAGCTCTACAGATTCAGTCTTACCTGTTGTCCCTATGTTTCATGCAAACGCATGGGGTATATCATTCTCAGCCCCAATGGTGGGTTGTAAAGTAGTCATGCCAGGTATGAACATGGACGGAGAAAGTATTTATCAGTTACTTACTGATGAAAAAGTAACTTTTACTGCTGCCGTTCCTACCGTTTGGTTAATGTTGCTTCAATATTTAGAAGAAAATGATTTGAAATTACCATATCTTAATAGAGTAGCAATTGGAGGTTCAGCAGTTCCCAAAATGATGTTGGAAAAATTTGAAAAGGATTACGAGGTTTCGGTTATGCACGCATGGGGTATGACAGAAATGTCGCCTTTGGGGACAATTGGAGCGTTTAAGAGCGGTATGGAAGACTTGAGCTTTGAAGAGCAAATAAATATCAAACTTAAACAAGGGAGAGCAACCTATATGGTTGAAATGAAAATTACGAATGATGAAGGAAATGAACTTCCTTGGAATGGTAAAGATTTTGGCCACCTCTTGGTTCGAGGACCTTTTATAGCAAGCAAATATATTAAAGGAGAAGGTGGGCAAATACTTGATAATCAAGGTTTTTTTGATACAGGTGATGTAGCAACAATTGATGAATTGGGTTTTATGCAGATTACGGATCGTTCAAAAGATGTAATAAAATCGGGTGGCGAGTGGATATCTTCAATTGAGTTAGAAAACGCTGCCGTTGGACATGAAGAAATATCTGAGGCTGCCGTAATTGGCATTTCTCATCCGAAATGGGATGAAAGACCTCTTTTAATTTGCGTTCCCGTGGAAGGAAAAACACCTTCTAAGGAAGATGTCCTCGAATACTTAAAGGAAAAAGTAGCTAAGTGGTGGATGCCCGATGATGTAGTTTTCGTTGAAGAAATTCCTCATACTGCGACTGGAAAAATTCAAAAAATAACATTAAGAGAGCAATTTTCCGATTATTCTTTACCTACTACTTGAAGATGAAGCCCGTACAATTCTATCGTTAATAGCCCTACCAATACCATTATTAGGTATGGGCGCTATAGCTATTTTCTTGCCCTTTTTTTCGTAAATTGACAAGAATGAGAAGAGGTTAGCAGCTGCTTCAACCAGATTACCTTTTTTGCTAAGATTTGGTTCTTCATAATCTGGTCCAAAACCTAATAAAATTTCATCATTTTTTTTATGTATTGCGTTTATTCTTAGTGGAACTTTCGGAGCGTAATGCTTATTCAACATTCCTGGTGATATTAAATCTTTAGAAAATTTTGTATTTTTATTACCTTCTATAATCTTAATTTTTAAGGAGTCTTCTAATAGTTCCTTACTAATCCCTCCATGGCGTAATATTTTTATATTGTTATTTTCTTCATATACTACAGTACTTTCCAAACCGACCTTTGTTCTTCCATCATCCAAAATAATTGGAATATCTTCATTATTTTTAAATTGTTCATAAACATGTTCGGCCTTTGTTGGGCTTAGATATCCAGATTTATTTGCACTTGGAGCAGCAATAGGTTTTTTAAAATTTTTAAGCAATTTTATTGCTACAGTATTATCAGGAATTCTAAAAGCTGTTGTCTTTAAACCAGCATTTAATAAATCACTTAAACCCGAATCTTTTTTTCTTTCTAAGATTATTGTTAGAGGGCCAGGACAAAAAGCATCTATGATTTTTTCTGATAAAGATGTAAGAATTCCCAATCGTTCTACCATTTTTTTTGAAGAAACATGGACAATTATGGGATTGAAAGAAGGTCTATTTTTAGCATTAAAGATTTTTGCCACAGCTAAATTGTTCGTAGCATCAGCGCCCAATCCGTATACTGTTTCTGTTGGGAAACATACTAGATCTCCTGCCTTTAGCACCTTTACGGCTCCAAGAATGTTTTTATCATTAATTTTTTTAATAGTGGTCATTTTCACATTTATATTTTAGTTACTATCATAGATTGAAAGTAATTTTCTCTTTCATGTTAATATGATTTAGCTTTAGTTCAATGGAGATATTTATGGCATTTGTTTCGCCGGTAAATCAAATGATTTTTGCTGCAACACGTATGGCTAATTTTAAACATTTAAAAGATTCTGGCGTTTGGCCAGAATTAAATGAAGAGTTTTTGGAATCCTTGCTTAAGGAAGCTGCAAAACTTGCTGATAAAGAAATTGCTCCCCTTAATCGCATAGGAGACCAGCATGGATGCAAGCTTCAAGAGGATAATGTATTAACGGCACCCGGCTTTAAAGAAGCCTATAAAAAATTTAAAGATGCTGGTTGGAACGCTATTTCGGGCTCATTAGAAAATGGAGGACAAGGTCTACCTATTTTACTTTCCGTAATGATACAGGAATTTTGGAATGCAGCATGCATGAGTTTTTCCTTATGTCCAATGCTAAGCCAAGGCGCTATTGAAGCCATAACTCAGCACGGAACAAAAGAACAAAAATCGTTATATCTTCCTAAATTAATTTCGGGTGAATGGACAGGAACTATGAATTTAACTGAACCCCAAGCCGGTTCAGATTTAGGCTCTTTAAGAACAAGCGCTAAAAAAAATGATGACGGAACTTATTCCATTAAAGGTACAAAAATATATATAACATTTGGTGAGCATGATATGGCCGAAAATATTATACATTTGGTTTTAGCAAGGATAGAGGGTTCTCCAGAGGGAAATAAAGGAATTTCTCTTTTTTTGGTACCAAAATTTCTTATTAATCAGGAAAGAAATCTTGAAAAAAGAAATGATTTAAAATGCACAGGTTTGGAAAAAAAATTAGGTATCCATGCATCTCCCACATGCACAATGTCTTTTGGTGATAATGACGGAGCAATAGGGTTTATAATAGGAAAAGAAAATGAAGGTCTTACATGTATGTTTACCATGATGAATAATGCTAGGCTAAACGTGGGAATGCAAGGAGTAGGTATTTCTGAAAGATCTTTGCAACAGGCTTTAGAATATTCTAAAGAGAGAGTTCAGGGAAAAATTTTTAAAACTGAAAAATCTTCAGAGAATACCTCTACTGAAATAATTAACCATCCGGATGTCCAAAGGATGCTTTTGGAGATGAGATGTTTAACTGAAGCAACTCGTGCATTGTGTTACGACAATGCCATTGCAATTGATTTAGGAAGGAATCATCCGGATCATGAAATTAGAAGGCAATACAAGTCAAAGGCAGATCTCTTGACCCCTGTTTCAAAAGCATGGTCGACTGATATAGGTGTATTTGTAGCTTCATTGGGGATACAAATACATGGTGGAATGGGTTTTATTGAAGAAACCGGGGCAGCTCAACATTTTAGAGACGCAAGAATCTCTCCCATTTATGAAGGAACTAACGGCATTCAAGCAATAGATTTAGTTACTAGAAAACTATTTTTAGAAGGAGGAAGGGCAATAGAACGGTTTCTGATGGAAATTGAAGAAACCATAGATATGTGTCAGAAGAAAAATAATACTGAATTATTAAAAATTGGAGAGAACCTAAAGGAATCTCTAAACGATCTGCGGAATGCTACTAATAAAATGCTAGAATGGATTGTTAATGGTGATAATAAATTAGAAATTCTTTCAAATGCATCAGATTATCTTGAGCTGTTAGGCATAGTTTCTGGAGGTCATTATCTAACTAAAGGCGCTGTTTCAATTAGTGAACAGAATCAAAAAAGTATGTTAAAAGGAAAGATTGATTTGGCATATTTTTATTGTTGTTCTTATTTATTAAAATCTAATGGATTATGTAAATCTATTTGTTCAGGAAATAAGATATTAGAAGAAGAATTCACTTCAAACGCGGGAGTTTTCAATGGATAAATTGGTGGAAATCAAAAATAAAGGCGCTCATAATCTAATTTATCCTTTCGAAATCATACCTGAACCAGGGAAAATGCTTAAGATAGAAGACGGAGTATATTGGGTAAGAATGAGGCTCCCCTTTGTTCTTGATCACATTAATCTTTGGGTTTTGTCAGATGATGACGGTTGGACTGTAATTGACACAGGTGTAGCATCAGCCGAAATAAAAGAGAACTGGCGTCAATGTTTTTCGGAAGATATGGAAGCAAAAAAAGTTAAAAAAGTAATAGTCACTCATTTACATCCCGACCATATTGGATTAGCCGGTTGGATAAATAAGAAATTTTCAGCGCCATTATTTATGTCCAGAACCGATTATCTTATGTGCAGAGTTTTAGTATCAGATACTGGGAAAGAAGCTCCAATTGAAGGTAAAAAACTTTATCGATCAGCAGGTTTCAGCGAAGGTGATTTGGATATTTATTCGGAAAGATTTGGAGGTTTTGGAGCAGCTATTTCGAAACTTCCTGAGAGTTATAATAGGTTAAAAGATAGAGATATTATAACTATAGGAAAATATGACTGGGAAATTGTTGTAGGAAGTGGTCATTGCCCCGAACACCTTTGTTTGTATAATAAAGAATTAAAAATTTTTATTTCTGGTGACCAAGTCTTACCTAGAATTACATCTAATGTAAGTGTTTTTCCAACCGAACCCTTATCAAACCCATTAGAAGATTGGATTGATAGCTGTAAATATATTAAAAAAAGAGTCCCAAATGATGTTCTTGTCCTGCCGTCTCACAATGAACCATTTAGAGGTCTTCATGAAAGATTAGATCGTTTGATTGATGGTCATGAGAAAAACCTCGATAGGTTATTAGAGCTATGCAATGAACCAAAAAAAGCTGTAGAAGTTTTCTCAGTTCTTTTTAAAAGAAAAATTACTAAGGATTTACTTCTAATGGCAACTGGAGAGAGTATAGCTCATCTTAATTGCTTGCTTTCAAGAGGTTTAGTTAATAGTGAAAAAGATGAAAAAGGAATGATAATCTATACTAAGATATGAATGAGAGAAAAAGATGAATAAAAAAACAAATATTCCTGAAGATATTAAGACTCTTAAATTTGAAGAAGCGCTATCTGAGTTACAAGACATAGTAGAAAAATTGGAACAAGGCGATATAGATTTAGAAGACTCAATTTCGATTTATCAAAGAGGTGTTTTTCTTAAAGAACATTGTGAAAAAAAATTAAAGTCTGCAGAAATGGAAATTAGTAAAATTGTATCTCTTCCGGATGGTGATTTTTCTTTAGAACCTCTTGATGAAAAATAAGTCTGAAATGGACAGCTTCATTAATGAGCTTAATTCGAGAGCTAAAGATTTAGAAAATGTATTAGAAGAAATACTCAAAATAGATAATGCACCAGATAAACTTATTGAATCTTTAAGATACGCTGTCTTAGCTGGAGGAAAAAGACTGAGATCTTTTTTACTAATTGAAGTTGCTGATTTTTATAAGGTTAATAGACAGAATAGTTTAATGGTTGCAGCAGCCATAGAACTTATTCATGCATATTCTTTGATTCATGATGATTTACCTGCATTAGACGACGATGATTTAAGGAGAAACAAACCATCGACACATATTAAATTTGATGAAGCTACGGCTATTTTAGCTGGTGATGCACTTCAATCTTTGGCCTTTCAAATTTTGTCTAGTTCTTTTGTTAAGTTAAATAAAAATACACAAATAGAATTAATAAATCTTCTATCAAAACGTATTGGACCTGAGGGAATGGTTGGAGGACAAATCACAGATTTAAGTTCACGCGAAAATACTCTCTCATTTGAGAATTTAAAACAAATGCATATGATGAAAACAGCTTTCCTAATTAGTTTTTCCTGTGAAGCAGGTGCTATTATTGGTCTCGCAAAACAACAAGAAAAAAAAGCATTTCGTGAATACGGAGAATATTTAGGGATGGCTTTTCAAATCATTGATGATGTTTTGGATTTAACAGGAGATAAGAAACTTATTGGAAAAAATTTGGGAAGTGATAAAAGCAATAATTCCACATCATATTTAAAAGCAATAGGAAAAGAAAAATCCTACCAAGAGGCAGAGAAATATTGCGAAAAGGCAATTTCTTCTTTAGATATATTTGAGAAACTACCTGAAAATTTTAAAAGCGTTTTAGGTTTTGTAAGATCAAGGAAATTTTAACAGTCCATGGAAGATATTAAGACTACATATTTAAATAATATAAATGATCCAAAAGATTTAAATGATCTTAATGATGATCAATTAAAAGATTTATCTAATGAACTTCGTTCTGAGGTTATTAGATCAGTTTCTAAAACCGGGGGACACCTGGGTGCGAGTCTGGGTGTGATTGAGTTAACAGTCGCTTTGCATAAAATTTTTAATGCACCTAAAGATAAGATTATATGGGACGTAGGCCATCAGAGCTACCCGCATAAGATTTTAACTGGAAGAAGAAGTAAAATGGGAACCTTAAGACAAAAAAATGGTCTATCTGGTTTCGCACGTAGAGATGAAAGTGACTACGATGTTTTTGGAGCTGGTCACAGCTCTACTGCAGTTTCTGCGGGCGTGGGAATGTCAGTAGCAAGAGATCTTGATAAAAAAGACAATCATGTTGTATGCGTGGTAGGCGACGGCGCTATGAGTGCAGGTCAAGCCTATGAGGCTATGAATAATGCTGGCGCTTTAAAATCTCGATTTATCGTAATTCTGAATGATAACGATATGTCTATTGCGCCCCCTACAGGTGCAATGAGCGCTTATTTAGCGAAATTAATATCTGGAGGGACTTACCTTGGCATCCGTAACTTTGCAAAGCAAATAGTTGAGAAGCTCCCAAAAACCTTAGAAAAGGGAGCAAAAAAGGCCGAAGAAATTACTAGATTGATTTCTGGAAACGGCACTTTGTTTGAGTCATTAGGTTTTTATTACGTTGGTCCCATCGATGGACATAACTTGGATCATTTAATGCCGGTTATTAGGAATGTAAAAAACGCTGAAAATGGTCCAATTATCGTCCACGTAGTTACAAAAAAGGGAAAAGGTTATAAGCCTGCTGAAGAATCTGAAGAAAAATATCATGGCGTGTCAAAATTTAATATAGCAACAGGCAAGCAAGTAAAACCACAAATATCAAAAAAAACTTATACAAATATTTTTTCTGAATCCTTAATAAAGGAAGCAGAAAAGGATAAAAAAATAGTAGCAGTTACAGCCGCTATGCCCTCAGGAACTGGACTCAATAAATTTAAGAATCACTATCCGGATAGGTTTTTTGATGTTGGAATCGCTGAACAACATGCTGTCACGTTCTGTGCTGGTATGGCGATTGAGGGATACAAACCTTTTGCAACAATCTATTCTACATTCCTTCAAAGAGCCTATGATCAAATAATTCACGATGTTGCGATACAAAATCTTCCGGTAAGGTTTGCGATAGATAGAGCTGGTTTAGTGGGTGCTGATGGACCTACACATGCTGGAAGTTTTGATATTACTTTCCTGTCTACTTTACCCAATTTTGTAATTATGGCGGCATCCGATGAAATAGAGTTAGCTAGAATGGTAAGAACTTCTGTTGAATATAATCGAGGCCCCATTTCCTTTAGATACCCAAGAGGGAATTGTAAAGGATTAGACATTCCTGAAAACTACGAAAGTTTAACGATAGGGAAGGGAAGAATTATTAAGGAAGGTGAAAAAATTGCCCTCCTTAGCCTAGGAGCAAGACTTTCCGAGACTAATCTAGCTGCTGAGAAATTGGATTCAAAGGGTTTAAGTTGTACGGTAGCTGACGCAAGATTTGCAAAACCTTTGGATGAGAAAATGATTTTAGATTTGGTTAAAAATCATGAGGCTATTATCACTATTGAAGAGGGATCATCGGGGGGGTTTGGTTCCAATGTCCTTTCTTATCTATCCAATAAAGGCCTTCTTGATGACGGTTTGAAAATAAGGAATATTTATCTTCCCGATCAATTTATTTCGCATGGTAATATGGAAGAAATGTATGAAGAAGCCGGTTTGAAAGCCGACGATATTGTTGCTACAGCGCTTAAAATGTTTAAAATAAAAGACAGCAAACTAAAAATAATTAACCCTTAACCAATATCGCTATTTTGTGCCCTATTTCTTAGAAAATGATCAGCTAAAACACACGCAACCATAGCTTCTCCCACCGGCACAGCTCTTATTCCCACACACGGGTCATGCCTTCCTTTAGTCTGTATTTCTGTGTTTTCATTAGATTTGTTTATAGTTTTCTTCTTCTTTTTAATTGAAGAAGTAGGTTTAACGGCGAACCTCACTACTATATCTTGACCGGAAGAAATTCCACCAAGGATACCTCCTGAATTATTTGATAAGAATTCAGTTTGTTTCCCTTTCATCCTCATTTCGTCAGCATTTTCGCTACCCAAAATAGAAGCAGCTTCAAATCCATTACCTATTTCTACTCCTTTTACTGCATTAATGCTAATAATAGCCCCTGCTAAATCGGCATCTAGTTTTCCGTAAATCGGAGCACCAAGACCAACAGGTACATTTTTTGCAGTAATTTCAATAACAGCTCCACAACTGTCACCTACTTTAATTAAAGACGCGATTTTCTTATTCCATTCATTAACCACACTTTCGTCAGGAGACCAGAAAGGGTTTTTATCTATGTTGTCCCAGTCCCAATTATTTCGGTCAATTCTGCTTTCTCCCAATTGTACTAAAGCGCCTTTAATTGACACTTCAGGAAGTATTTTTCTTGCAATTGCACCAGCCGCTACGCGCATAGCTGTTTCTCTTGCAGACTGTCTTCCTCCACCACTGATATCTCTAATTTTATATTTAGATAGATATGTGTAATCTGCATGACCTGGTCTAAATTTATCCTTTATTTCTTCATAATCTTTAGATTTTAGGTCTTCATTATGTACTATTAGTGATATCGGAGTACCTGTTGTTAGTTTCTTTCCATCTTCTTCTAATACTCCTGAAAGTATTTTAACTTTATCAAGCTCTTTCCTAGAACTGGTAACATTATTTCGACCTGGTCTTCTTTTATCTAGCCAAATTTGTATATCTTCCTCTGACAAAGGAATTCTCGGAGGTGTGCCGTCAATTACACAGCCTATAGAAGGACCATGAGATTCTCCCCAGGTTGTGAATCTAAACATATGACCAAATGTATTATGCGACATTTAATTAATCTCCATCCTTTGTTATATCAGGCGCATCTTCTGCTTTCATTCCAATAATATTATAACCTGAGTCTACATGATGTATTTCACCAGTCACCCCTGATGACAAATTGCTTAATAGATAAACAGCAGAGTTTCCGACTTCTTTAATTGAGATTGTTCTTTTCAAAGGAGAATTGTATTCATTCCACTTGAGGATATATCGGAAATCACCTATTCCTGACGCCGCTAAAGTTTTAACTGGTCCTGCAGATATTGCATTTACGCGTATATTATCTTTCCCAAGATCTTTTGCTAAGTATCTTACACTAGCCTCCAAAGCTGATTTAGCAACACCCATGACGTTGTAATGAGGCATAACCTTTTCGGAACCATAGTAGGTTAGTGTAAGAATAGATCCTCCATTATCCATAAGTTTTTCCGCTCTTTGCACTACGGATGTAAAGGAATAACAGGATATATTCATCGTGTTTGTAAAATTTTCCTGAGTTGTTTCAATATATCTTCCTGTGAGTTGGTCTTTATCGGAAAAAGCTATTGCATGTACTAAAAAATCTATGCCACCCCATTCACTTTTTAATATATCAAATAAATTATCAACACTTTTAGGATCATTAACATCACAATCAACTAAAATTTTTGATCCTAATTGTTCAGCCAAAGGAAGAATTCTTTTCTTGATCACTTCCCCTTGATAGCTAAAAGCAAGTTCAGCTCCACTATTGTAACAAGCTGTTGCTATTCCCCATGCAATAGATCGGTTATTGGCAACACCCATAATTAACCCACGTTTTCCTGATAATAGATTTGTTTTATTTTCCATACTTAACTTTTTTAGTTGTATAAATACAAAGTAAAGAAATACAGCTTTAAAAGAGATTTGTATAATTTTATTTTAAATCCTTCGAGGAAACACACTTTGAAAATAGGNAANNCAAAGATAAAACCGAAGAAAAANCCTTTTTTATTANTTAAGGAATGGTACGCAGAAGCAANAAAAAAGGAAGNTATTAACCCCAATGCAATGTCNTTATCTACTGTTGATNCTTTAGGAAAACCTAGGANTCGAATGGTTTTGATGAAAGAGATTCGTANGGAGGGTATAGTTTTCTATACTNATTCAAGNAGTAAAAAAGGAAAACAATTGGAAAATAATTCTAATGCTGCGCTTTGTTTTTATTGGAAATCAACAGGTAAGCAAATTTTAATTGAAGGAAGCGTTAAAAAGATTCCTGAAAAGGATTCTGATGAATATTTTTTAACACGTGATCGAAAATCACAGATAGGCTCTTGGGCTTCATCCCAATCAAAAATCTTAAAAAATCGTTTAATTTTAGAAAAGAATTATGATTCTTTTCAGAAAAGATTTACAGGAAAAGTGATTCCTCGGCCAAAAAACTGGAATGGTTATAGTGTATCACCTAGAAGATTTGAATTTTGGCTAGAACGATCCAACCGTCTGCATGAAAGAATTGAATATAGTTTTAGATCAGGAAAATGGATTTCGAAGAATTTATATCCTTAAGTACATCTATAGTTAGACAAGATTGTAATTAGCATCTAAATTTTTTCCCTCAACAAGCACTTCGTTGTTATTTATCATTCTGTTAAGGTGAGCCAGAGTTGACATAGCAGCAGCGGAGTGTAACTGAGGATCAACATCTTTATATATGATTTTTACCATATCTGGAATTTTGCAGTTACCTTTACTAATAGCTTCAAGGATTTGCCTCTCTCTGTCTAGCCTATGAGCAATATAGTCTTGAAGCAATTTTTTTGGTTTCTCTATTACAGGACCATGAGTAGGTAAGAATAATTCTTCCTCCCTAGAAATTAACTTCTTAAGAGAGATAATATAGTCATTCATATCACCATCAGGAGGAACAATAACTGTGGTAGACCACCCCATCACATGATCACCTGAAAAAAGTTTTTGTTCTTCTTTTAAGGCAAAACATATGTGATTAGAGGTATGGCCAGGAGTATGGACTGCTTCTATTGTCCACTCATTGTTTTTTATAATATCACCATCTTTGAGTTTTACATCGCCTATTATTTTTTTATCGTAACCTTCTTCAAATTCTTCTGAGCCTGTATCCTCGGTTTTGAGTTTTTTATAATATATCTGAGCTCCCGTTTTTTCCTTTAATGGTATGGCTAGAGGAGAATGATCGCTGTGATTATGCGTTATAAGAATATGTGTAATTTTCTGTTTTTCTGTAGCATTTAATATGGCTGAAAGATGATCATAATCTAGTGGACCCGGATCAATAACAGCCAACTCTTTTTCGCCAATGATATAAGTGCCTGTTCCAGTATATGTGAAGGGCCCAGGATTATTTGCAATAACCCTCCTAACTAAGGGGCTGAGAGTATCATATTTGCCATATTCAAAAGGAAAATCTTTAACAAAATCTATAACCATTCTAATTGGTTCCACCAACAGTTATGTTGTCTATCTTGAGGGTTGGTTGACCTACTCCGACAGGAACACTTTGTCCGGATTTTCCGCAGGTTCCTATACCATCATCAAGTTTTGAATCATTGCCAACCATAGAAATTTTCTTAATAATTTCTGGTCCATCACCAATTAAGGTCGCGCCCTTAATAGGTGTAGTTAATTTTCCATCTTCTATTACATATCCTTCCGTGCAACTGAAAACAAATTTTCCTGAGGTAATGTCCACTTCTCCACCTCCAAAACTTACCATATAAAGACCAGTCTTAACGGAGGATATAATTTCTTCTGATGAGTATTTTCCACTTTTCATGAAAGTGTTGGTCATTCTTGGCATAGGAAGACTCATGTAACTTTCCCTTCTGCCATTTCCAGTGGGTTCTTGGTTCATGAGACGAGCATTCATTTTATCTTGCATATACCCCTTAAGAATTCCGTCTTCAATTAAAATTGTTTCTTGGGTAGCCGTTCCTTCATCATCAATAGTTAATGAACCTCTTCTTAAAGGAATTGTCCCATCATCGACTATTGTAATTTGATCGTTAGCTACTTTTTTTCCAATAAGATTTGAAAATGCAGATGTTCCTTTTCTATTAAAATCGCCTTCTAATCCGTGTCCAACGGCCTCATGTAGCAAAACACCTGGCCATCCTGATCCTAAAACAACCGTCATTTCCCCGGCAGGAGCGTTAACAGAGTTAAGATTAGTGTTCGCTTGATCTAAAGCATTTAATGCTGCTTCCTTATAAAAATCTTCATAAGAAAATTTTTCATAGTTCCATCGACCCCCGGTTCCATATGATCCTGTTTCCATTCTTGTGCCTTCTGAGGCTATTACTGAAATATTTAACCTGACTAATGGCCTGTCATCTTCGAGAATTTCTCCATTTTTCCCCACTATGATTATTTTTTGAAAAGATCCAGCAAGAGCTACGCTAACCTGTTTTACTCTATTATCTTGTTTTCTTAGAAAATTATCAATTTTTTGTACCAGTTCGGTTTTCCTCGAAAAAGATAATGAGTTTAAAGGATTTGATTCGTCATAAAGTGCCTCAGGTTTTACAAGTTTATCTATATTTTGATTTGCACTCTTTCCCCGGTTCGCATTCATTATGGTTGAAAGAGATCTTTCTAATGAAGCTTTTGTTAGTATTGTAGAGTTGGCATAGCCCGTTGCTTCCCCAGAAACGTAACGAACTCCAAAACCCTTTGTGTTATCGTAATTTGCATTTTTAAGCCTTCCATCATCATATATAAAAGATTCACTGACAGTGTCTTCAATATATAACTCTCCATCATCAGACTTGTGAAGAGATTTACTTACCAACGAAGAGGCTTGTTCCAAACTTATGTCTTCAAAAATATTCATCCAAAAATAACTAATTCCTGTAAAAAACGGAAATTGAAATAAGTCCTAGAATTATATATTACTAAGCTTAAAGAAAAAGCTATTATAAAAGATTATGAAATATATTTCTACACGTGGTAACGCACCTATATTAAATTTTGAGGAAGCACTATTAACTGGATTAGCTAGCGATGGTGGCTTATATCTTCCTGTATCCTGGCCAAAAATTAATACTAGTGAGATTCCTAAGGGAAAATACTGGGAAAAAGCAACCTTCATAATGTTGCCCTTTGTAGGTGATTTTTTAAATGAACAAGAACTATTAAAACTTACAAAGAAGGCATACTCTCATTTCCCATCAGATGAAGCGGCGCCATTAAGGAAATTAAAGAATAATAAATTTCTTTTAGAGCTCTACCATGGGCCCACGTTGGCTTTCAAAGATTTTGCTATGCTGCTTTTGGCGGAATTATTTGAAGCAGCATTAGAAAAAAAAGGTAAAAAAATTACAATTCTTGGGGCTACTTCCGGAGATACAGGAAGTGCAGCAATCGAAGCTTTTAAAAATAGTAATCATGCAGATGTTTTTATATTATTTCCCAAGGGAATGGTATCGGAAACACAAAGAAGACAAATGACGACAGTCTCTAGTAAAAGTGTTTATCCAATTGAGATAGATGGAACGTTTGACGATTGTCAAAATTTGGTCAAATCATTATTTCAAGAAAAAAAATTTAGGGAAGAAACTAATTTGGCGGCAATTAACTCCATAAATTGGGGAAGGATTGCTGCACAAATTGTTTATTATTTTACCTCATTTGAATTATTGGGAGAAGAAAAGGTTAGTTTTTCAGTACCAACAGGGAATTTCGGAGATATCTTAGCTGGTTGGGTCGCAAAAAAGATGGGGCTTCCCATTTCCCATCTTATTGTGGCAACAAATGAAAACGACATTTTGAATCGAGCAATTCTATCTGGTGATTATTCCTTAGAAAAAGTTCAAGCAACTATCTCTCCTAGTATGGATATACAAATTTCTAGTAATTTTGAACGTATGCTTTTTGAGGCATATAATAGGGATTCGAGAGAAATAAGTTGTTTGATGAATGAGTTAGTTTCGAATAGGGGTTTTACCATCAAAGATAGTGCTTTAAATTTTATAAAAAAAGATTTTATCTCTAATAAAGCATCTGAAGAAGATACCAAGAAAACAATTCAAAAATTCTATAAAGAAGAAAATATCATTATTGATCCTCATACAGCTGTGGGACTATTTGCTGCCAATGAGATAGGTTTGAATGAAACATCGATAATAAGTCTAGGGACAGCTCATCCAGCTAAATTTCCTGAGGCAGTATTTGATGTATTAAATGTTTATCCAGAGATACCTAAAAAACTTCAAGAGTGCCTGAAAGGGGAAGAAAAATTTGCTACTATGGATAAGGACCCTAATTTTCTTAAAGAATACATAAAGGAAAATCTTTAAAGAGTTGTAGTGAAACACAAATATTACATAATCTTGTTTGTATGTCTTTTTATATCAGTTCCTTTAAAAGCATCTATCCTAACCCTTGATTCTCATATTGATATACCTTTTGATTTTATGCAGATTCCAAACCATGATCCTGGGAAAGATACGAATATGCAGGTCGATTTAAAAAAGATGGTGGAGGGTAGTTTAAATTCTGGTTTTTTTGTTGTGTATGTTCCTCAAGGTGATTTAGATAGAAGAGGATATGAGGATGCCAAAATAAAAGCAGAAAAAAAATTTAGCTCTATAAGGAAAATGACAGAAATCTATTCTTCGAAAATCAAGTTAGTAAAAAATCCTGAAGCTGTAATACACGCCAAAGAAAAAAATCTCTTGTCGGCTGCAATTGGAATAGAAAATGGATATGTTATTGGAGAAGATTTAAAGTTATTGGATTATTACTACTCTCTAGGAGCTCGCTATATGACCTTAGCTCACATTGGTCATAATCAAATAGCAGACAGCTCAATACCTAGCTCAAGACTAAACGATCCCAAAGAATTGCACGGTGGACTATCGAAGTTTGGTAGAGAAGTTATATCGCGAATGAATCAATTAGGAATGATGGTGGATATTAGCCATATTTCAGATAAGGCAGCACTTGAAGCAATAAAATTATCAAATTCCCCTGTTATTGCCTCCCATTCTTCTGTTAAGTCTTTAGCGGATCACCCCAGAAATCTGTCTGATGAAATACTTTTTGAGATCGCGAAGAATAATGGTGTTGTACAGCTTGTGGCATTTCCTAATTATTTGAAAGTAGACAAAGAAAGAGATTATGCTATTCGTCAACTCGGGATATCGGTAGCAAGAACTTATGGAGATAATGAATTTATACCATCCAAACATTTCACCACCCAAGAATTTGAAGAAGGCATCAAAAACATTAATAAGCATTTTCCTCTTCCATCAATAAGAGATTTTATTAACCATATTGACTATGTTGTAAAATTGATTGGCGTTAACCACGTTGGAATTTCCTCTGATTTTGGTGGTGGTGGGGGAGTTGAAGGATGGATGGATGCGAGAGAAACTCAAAACTTAACGAATGAATTACGTAAAAGGGATTATTCAGACTTACAAATAAAAAAAATTTGGTCGGGAAATATCTTAAGAGTTTGGAGAGAAGTTGAAAAGAAATCCCAGAAAAACTAAGCAATTCCTCCGTGAGCAGATATAGAACTTAAACTCAAACCCATGTCCATTATTACTTTTGACCAAATTATCTCATAATTCTTATTAAAAATAATTTCTTCATTTCCAGGAGAGATTAACCAATCATTAGATTTAATTTCTTTATCTAATTGATCGGGTCCCCAGCCAGAATATCCAAGATAAAGATTGGCTTTAACGCTACTCTCACTTTTACAGAGTAGAGATAGAGCCTCTTTTGTAGCCGTTATTGAGCAGTTTATCCCATGAACTTTTGTGGTACCAAGAGAAGTGAATTCACTATTGTGCAAAATAATTCCTTTGTCAGCATCTACAGGACCCCCATTCAAAACATCAATATCATCCCTAGAAATTTCATCAGAAACACCAATTCTATTAATGATGTTATTAAGATCAGTGTGAAATGGTTTATTAATAATTAATCCTGTAGCACCTTCAGGATTATGTGAAGTAATAAGTATCACAGATTTTTTAAATCTAGGATCATTCAGAGAAGGCATAGCAACCAAAAACTGACCTATAAGTGTACTTTCGTTTTCCATAACTTTAATTTAAATATTGTGTTTTAACTGTAGTTTTATATATCTTAAAAAGATAGTGTTTAAGCGTTAAATGATATTTGTTAATTTTTGTTTCAAACTTTCAACTAGGAGGAAAAAATGACGATACAAGAAGGTGAGAATTTACCTGAGACCACCCTTTACCATATGACTGAGAGTGGACCTACACCTATTACAACAAATGAACTATTTGGCGGAAAGAAAACCGTACTTTTTGCAGTTCCAGGAGCCTTTACACCTACTTGCTCAGAACAACATTTACCAGGATATATAGAGCATTTTCAATCCATAATTGATAAAGGTATAAATGCAATAGTTTGTCTATCAGTAAATGACCCATTTGTTATGAATGCGTGGGGTAAAGAAAAAGGAGCTGAAGGAAAACTTCTTATGGTTGGTGATGGAAATGGTTCTTTTACTGAATCTATAGGTTTAACTATGGATGGATCCGGTTTTGGACTTGGAGTCCGGTCATTAAGGTATTCAATGATCATTGATGACAATAAGGTTATAAAACTAAATGTTGAGGCGAACCCTGGAGAGGCAATAGAATCCGGGGCCGAGGCTATAATTGGTCAGCTGTAATTATAATTAGAGATTGTTTAAAGCAGATCGAGCGAGAAAATCAGCTTTCTCGTTCCCTTCGTTGCCGTCGTGACCTTTAACCCATTTCCAATTTATCTTCTTATTCTGGATTACATTGTCTAGCTCCTTCCAAAGATCAATATTTTTAACAGGTTTTTTGTTAGACGTTTTCCAGTTATTTTTTTTCCAGTTAGATATCCACTGTGTGATACCATCTTTTACATAATTTGAATCGGTGTAAATTATAATTTCTTTATTATTTTCTATACTTTCTAAGGCTTTTATAGCTGCAAGTAATTCCATTCGATTGTTGGTCGTGTCTTTTTCTCCACCTGAGATTTCTGTATCCTCTTTATCTAACTCCCTAATTAATACACCCCATCCTCCAGGACCTGGATTTCCTGAGCAAGCACCATCAGTATAGATTTCCACAGCATCACTCATTTAGTTAGCCCATACTCCTTCGCGTCTTTAACGTTCTTGTGAAAATCAAGAATTTTTACGAAATTCATAGGATCTTTTGGTACAACACCACCACCACCTTGTTGATCTTTCCAATCATTTATTCTTGTCATGAGAAACCTAAGCGCGGAACCAGAACAAATTATATGAAAAGAATTGATTTCATTTTCTTCCAACTTTCTTAAAGATTGGTAGCCATTTATCAGTTCGGAAGATAGATTCAAATCTAAAATTCCCTCTTTATCAAAACACCAAGCGTTTAAGCAAGTTGCTAAATCATAAGACAAAAAGTCGTTACAGGAAAAGCAAAAATCAATTACACCTGAAATTTCATTTCCAATAAACAAAACGTTGTCTGGAAATAAATCTGCATGGATAATACCTTTAGGCAAATTATCTGGCCAATTTGATCTTACTCTGTAATATTCACTATCAATTTCCTTGCTAAGATCGTTGCGAATGTTGTCGGAATTTTTTTTCGACAATGTAATAAGAGATTCAAAATTTTCTAATGAAAGAGGGTTTTTTCTTTTAATTTTTAGTTGTTTACCTAATATATGTATTTTTGCCAAAATCTTTCCTAAGGTATTTACTTGTTTAGGATAAATGGTTTCCGTAGATGAACCTTCTAAAAAAGTTAATATTGATGCTGGTCTTGAATTTAATTCACCAAAAAGTTTTCCATTCCTATTTTTTATTGGAAGAGGGCACTGAATTTTTTCATTCGAAAGATAAAACATTAGCTCTAAGAAGAAAGGTATATCCTTCTTATCAACCCTTTTTTCATAAAGAGTAAGAATGTAGAAACCTTTATTGGTTCTGATTTTGTAATTTGTATTTTCTACTCCTGCGGAAATACCATTAAAGTTTTCAAGACTACCAATTTCGTAATTCTTTAAGAAATTATCTAGGTCTTGTTGAGATACTTGTGTATAGACAGCCATATTTTATCCAGTTAATTCTTTTGGGATCTTAAAAGAAATATTCTCGCTAGCAACTTCGTTTTTTATCACCTCAACTTCATATCTATTCTTTATTGCTGATATGAATTCCTCTATTAATATTTCTGGCGCACTAGCGCTAGCGGTTAAACCTATAGAAAAGGATTCGGCCACTAATTGCCAGTCAACCTCATCGATTTTTGAAATTAGAAAAGTTTTTACACACCCTGCTTTTTTTGCAACTTCAACTAATCTTAAAGAATTAGAAGAGTTTTCTGCCCCTATTACGTAAAGAATGTCACATTTTTTTGCTATACTTTTTACTGCTTCCTGGCGATTTGTAGTCGCATAACAAATATCTTCCCTGGATGGTAAAATTATATCAGGGAATAATTTCTTAATTTTTTCTACAATTTCCTTGGTATCATCGACAGATAAAGTGGTCTGCGTAATTAAGGCAGTTTTCCCATATTTAGAGGGTTTAAGATTTTTTACATCATTCATGTTTTCTATTAAAGATATAGATCCTTTTGGCACTTGCCCGATTGTACCCTCCACCTCCGGGTGTCCATAGTGCCCTATAAGAAAAATATGGGCGCCGCCTTTATGGTGTAAGATTGCCTCATTATGAACTTTAAGAACCAAAGGACAGGTTGCATCTATATACGGAATATTTCTATCCTTAGCTTCAGACAGTGTTGATTTAGACACACC
>PCCF01000025.1 GCA_002731945.1 Rhodobiaceae bacterium
TGCTTCAACGCCGGGGATTCTTTTAATAGCATCAATAACAGAGACAATATTGTATTTTTCAAAGTAATTCTTATCATAAATAATCTTATTACTTTCTTGTGAAAGAAGATTATCTAACAAGCTAAAGCTTAGTAAGAGGCTTAAGAGGCTAACCTTTATGAATCCTTTCATTTTATATCTTTTATGCTCTATTTTCGAACCATCCGTGGAATCCGTACGGTACTCTGTGTGGCAGTTGTGCTTTAGCAATAGGTCCTTCATCAACATGATTAGCATCCAAGATGACCAAATCTGAACGATTCTCTTTTGCCCTGAAGACTGTAGCTATTAACCAACCCTCTCCCTCATTGCTATCTTTGGATTTAGCTATAAATACTGGCTCACCTACTGCATCTCCGACTTCAGCAGTATATTCCTTTCTTTCTGCTGTCTTGTGATCATAGTGTACAATCGAATTCAGGCTCAAACCTGGCGCATGGTCACCAATTGTTCCAGCATAATAACCGTGTCGATATTTTTGTAGAGCGAATCTCTCATCTGATCTTGGAAATTCTCCCGTAATATTATCAAGAGGAGTCTTATTAATTTTTGAAGTATTAATGTCAATTTCCCACCTTGCAAGTTTCGCTTTAGCATCACTTTGCTTTGGCATCGTTCCATCTGCATGAGGAAAAAGAGGAGGCACTCCGAATTCCATTAAATCACAAATTATAGAACCGTTTTCCTCGTAAGCATTCATATAGTGGAATACAAAAGAAGGATCAGCTTCAATCCATTTCGCATCTTCAGCTGTACCATTCCTAGGAAGAATACAAATATGACTCCCTTTTTCTGGTTCCCAAGCAAAAGGTGGGCCACCATTTAAAGCTCTTTCAAAATCACCTGTTAAAGGAAAGACTGGTATTATTACATAATTTTGAGTTGCAAAAAAGTCATGGACCATAGATGGGAATGGTGCCTTAATAAGCTCAGATTTTGTTATCTTTCCTTCTTTAGAAACAGCTGTGTATCTAATTGTATCGGTGAAAAAGCCATCAGCCATATATCCAAAAAAAAGTAATTCTCCCGTTATTGGATCTACTTTTGGATGAGCGGTCATTGGACCTTTGAGAGTATTACTAAAAGTATGTGAGCCAATAGACTCTAAGGTGAATGGGTCAAACTCAAAAGGTTCATGTGCTTCCTCAAGAGCCAATATTTTTCCTGCATGAGAAACAACTGCGGTATTTGCTAATCCGTCTGTTACAATATTTGATACTGACGGGTCATTATTCATTACATCCATGCCACTCGACCAGAGAGCTGTTTGTTCTTCGTGCTCTTTTAGCCATTTTACTGTTTTCATCCAACGATTTAAATAAGAAATCCTGCCCTCTTTAATATGAAATGCATGAATCATACCATCGCCACCAAACCAATGAGAATTTTCACCTCTTGGTGGAAACTGTGGATCAGGTCCATTTCTATAGTAGCTACCATTTATTTCTTTGGGTACTTCTCCTTCTATGATTATATCATCGATGTTACTTTCCATTCGAATAGGAGCAAAATTTCCTGTTAGGTGCTCCTCTTTTGGATAAGGTTTGGACATTTTTTTTCTCCAATTTTGTTTTCCCTTTTATAATTATTTCTTAATTATATGTAAAAGGGTTTGTTGCTTTTTATTGATTGTGCTGTAATGCCGTATAGGAATTTTAAGGAGAACCAAATGAAAGAGTGTCTTAAGTTTTATATTAATGGAGAATGGGTAGATCCTTCCGATCCACAGCATTTTGATGTTATTAATCCGGCCACAGAAGAGGCCATAGGAAGAATAGCTCTGGGAAATGCTCAGGATGTAGACAATGCTGTTGCTGCTGCCAAGAATGCCTTTGATAGTTTTTCGCAAACCTCTAAAGAAGAAAGATTACAACTGTTAGGTAAAATTTTGGAAGTTTATCAAACACGTTACGATGAAATNGCTGAAACAATTTCTTCTGAAATGGGNGCACCTCTTTGGCTTTCAAAAGCGGCTCAAGCCGCTACNGGAGCTGGTCATCTNGGTACATATCTTGAAATTTTNAAAAATTATGATTTTGAAGAAGACAAAGGTAATACCAAGATTAGAAAAGAACCTGTAGGTGTTTGTGGTTTTATTACTCCATGGAATTGGCCAATAAACCAAATTACATGTAAGGTAGCTCCAGCACTTGCAGCTGGATGCACTATGGTTTTAAAACCTTCCGAAATTGCACCACTGAATGCCGTTTTATTTGCTGAAATCTTAGATGAAGCAGGTGTGCCTGCAGGTGTTTTTAATTTAGTTAATGGCGATGGACCGACCGTAGGAGAGGCTATGTCAGCTCATAAAGATATTGATATGATGTCATTTACTGGCTCAACTAGGGCAGGCATTGCTGTTGCAAGAGCATCAGCTGATACAGTTAAAAGGGTCGCACAAGAGTTGGGAGGTAAATCGGCGAACATTATACTTGATGACGCGGATTTTGGAACAGCTATTGCTGGAGGAGTCAGTGGTTGTTTTACTAATTCTGGTCAATCATGTAATGCTCCAACTCGTATGTTGGTTCCTGCGGACAGACAAGCTGAGGCTATTGCGATCGCAAAAGAAACAGCTGAAAATACGGTTGTTGGCAATCCGGAAGACGTTGCCCCTGGAGGAATAGGACCAGTTGTCAGTGAAGTTCAATTCGATAAAATTCAAGGTTTAATTGAAAAAGGAATTGAAGAAGGTGCCACTTTGGTTGCTGGCGGCCCTGGTAAGCCCGAAGGTTTAAATGCTGGTTATTTTATAAAACCTACTGTTTTTGCAGACGTTAATAATGATATGACTATTGCAAGAGAAGAAATTTTTGGACCAGTTGTTTCTATTCTGCCATATAAGGATGAAGATGATGCCGTAGCGATTGCAAACGACACAGAATATGGTCTTTCAGGTTATGTTTCTGGAAGTCAGGAAAAAGCTGTAAAAGTAGCTGAAAGGATTCGCTCAGGAAACGTCCATGTTAATGGTGCTCAAATGGATTTTAATGCACCTTTTGGGGGATACAAGAAGTCAGGAAATGGTAGAGAATGGGGAGAATTTGGTCTTGAGGAGTTTCTCGAGGTCAAAGCTATTCTTGGTTATACTGCCACTTAATTAAATAATGAAGTACTTTGAAAGAGGCTCGTTCATAAAAAGAGCGAGCCTTTTTAATAGGGAGGTTTAAGTTTAAGAATAGGGTTTAATTCTACTTCTCCGCTTTTTTCAAAAATTAACGTTACTTTTATCCTATCTCCGAGAGAAAGATTCTTATTTATATTCATTAGCATAATATGATATCCACCAGGTTCAAGAGTTGTATTCTCGCCTTTAGGGATATTTATTCCTCCTACAATGTGATTCATTCTTACCACATCATTTTCGCGTACAGTTTCATGTATCATTGCCATCTTTGCTGAATCACTTTTGGCTGACAACAAAACTTCATCAAAAGAATTTTTGTTCTCAATTGTGACATAAACAGAGCCCACACCGCTTGGAGTTAGCCTTGCCCATTCATTACTCAAAAGAAGCTCTGCGAACGCATAGCTCGTTTGTGACGATAGGAGTAATAACAGTAATAATCTCTTCATTTTTTATGGGAGTATTTTTTCTATCGCTTTTATCATTTTTCCGGATTTTGGTTTTGTCATTGAACTATAGATGCCTGAATAAGATCCATCTGGGCTTATTAGATATTTATAAAAGTTCCATTTAGGATTTTTTCCAGATTGACTATTTGCCCATTTGTAAAAGGGATGAGCATTTTCACCTTTAACATCCTCTTTACTTGTCATTGGAAAATCAATTCCAAATTTCGTTTCACAAAATTCCTTTATTTTTTCTTCACCCTCAGGTTCTTGTTTCCCAAAATTATTTGAAGGAACCCCAATTATCACCAAACCTTTATCCTTGTAATCATCCCACAAACTTTGAAGGCCTTCATATTGTGGTGTAAAACCGCATAGAGACGCTGTATTTACAACCAACAGTGCTTTGCCCTTGAATTGTTCAAGAGGCATTGCTTGACCTTCAATTGATTCAAAAGTAAAAGAAAAGGCGTTCTCTTCCATGGCAAAAATCCTTTCGTTAACAACAGTATTAAACAACATGAAAAAAAACATGAAAAGTAACACTTTAGAATTTTTTTTCATTTTAATCCCCTTGCCCATCTATATAATATATTCTTTCCTAATTGTAGTAAGGACAATATATTAAAATCGTCTGAATACAAATTTATTATTGGAGAGAAGTATGGATTTAAATCCAGGACCAGAATATATAAAATTTAGAAAAGAAGTTAAATCGTTCTTATCCAAAAATAATCATATGTCAAGTAGAGTAAGTGATAGTGCTTATACAGCTGACAAAGAGTCAAATTGGCAAGAGAAATTAATAAAAAATGGATATGCAGCAAGAACTATACCAAAAGAGTATGGAGGATTTGGCGCTGAACCAGATGTATTAAAATCAAGAATAATTGCTGAAGAATTTACAGAATCTCAAACCCCACTTGGAATGGCTAATCAAGGCATTTCAATGCTTGTGCCTACTCTTTTAGAACTTGGAACAGAAGAACAAAAAAAATCATGGATTGAGAAAACAATAAAAGGCGAGATAATTTGGTGCCAAGGTTATTCGGAACCAGGCTCAGGATCTGATCTTGCTTCTTTGCAAACTAAAGGAGTTGATGATGGGGATGACTTTATAGTTAATGGTCAAAAAATTTGGACTTCAACTGCACAGTTTGCAGATATGATGTTTTGTCTAGTCCGAACTGAACCTGATGCTCCTAAACATAAAGGCATTTCTTATATCCTGATTGACATGAAAACTCCTGGGATTGACGTTAGACCTCTAATGACTATGACAGGACACGCAGAATTCAATGAAGTATTTTTTACCGATGTAAGAGTTCCAAAATCAAATATAGTTGGAAAAAGAGGTGAGGGATGGTTTGTGGCGAATGCAACATTAACTCATGAAAGAGGTATGTTGGGCGATCCGAATCAAGCATCTACTCGATTAAATGAAATAATAGATCTTATGAATAATGAAACTATCAATGGTGAAAAATTAATGGATAATCCAGTGCATTTAGATCATTTGATGCGACTTCAGGCAAGGGTTATGAGCATGTCATACAATAGCTTAAGATCTTTAACTGCTTCCCATAAGGGATTGGATGCTAAGATGGGTAAACTGATTATGAAGTTAAACGGATGCCAACTTAATCATGATCTTGCGGGCTTTGCTATTGATTTACTTGGAGAACTTGGAACAATCTATGGTCTTAGCAATCATGATCACGATTCAGGAAAATGGCAATGGCGTTATATGTTCGATCTTGGACTAATTATTGGAGGGGGAACAGCCCAAATACAAAAAAATATAATAAGTGAAATTGGTTTGGGAATGCCAAGAGAGCCAAAACCCTTGCTAGAGGAAAAAAAATAATGGAATTTGCATTATCTGAAGAACAAGAAATTTTATCTGAAAGTGTCTCTAAGATGATTGAGTCCGTCTGTGATGTGGATATTATTAGAAACCATTCAAGCGGTGATAAACAATTAAGAAACATTCTTAAAGATCAGTTTGTAGAAATGGGTCTTCCAGGACTTCTAATACCTGAGGAGTATGGGGGTTCTGGATTAGGAGTATTTGAAGCTTCTTTGGTTGCTGAACAGATAGGAAAATATGTCGCTCCCGTATTGTGGGTAGCCAATTCTGTAATGGTACCTATAAGTCTTTCGGATAAAGGGTCATCGGATTTAGCGGAGAAGTGGCTACCGCAAATTGCAAAAGGCGAAGNTAGTGCATGCATTGCAATTAATGAAGTAATTGGTTCACGCGAAGATNCAGGTCTAAANATTGAAAANGGAAAGATTTCCGGAACCAGTATTTTTGCTTTGGATGGAGANCANGANCCCAGAATAATTGTAACGGTTGTGGACAATAATTTTTATCTTGTTGATACAAAAGAAGAGGATGTGGAGATTTCTGAAATACCAACTATTGATAGCACTCGACCTGTTTCAGAAGTTATTTTCAATTCTTGTAAGGCAGAAGAAATATCTGGCGGAAAAGAGATTATTGACAAAGTTATAGATGCTGGAAGAGTGGTGTTAGCAGCAGATATGTTGGGTACAAGCGACAGTATGTTGAAGAAAGCTGTTGAATATTCTCTTGAGAGAAAACAATTCAATAGGGTTATAGGATCTTTTCAGGCAGTTAAGCATATGTGTGCTGAGATGGCAGCGGAACTCGAACCTTGCCGTTCACTTGTTTGGTATTCTGCCTATGCACAGGATTCAATTCCTGAAGAGTCACGCCTTGCGGCTTGTCATGCAAAAGCGCATCTATCAGAGGTAGCACATAATCTGGCAAGGATTGCTACTCAGGTACATGGGGGAATGGGTTTTACAGATCTTTTGGGTTTACATTATTGGTTTAAAAGGATTGGTTTAGCTCGCCAGATTCTTGGTGGCCCAGAAAGGGTTAGGAAAGAAGCCGCAGAAATACAAGGTTTTGGGGTTTAGGTATAGGTCAAATAACATGAAAAAAATTATCTCTCTTGTTCTATTAGTTGCCATTATTGGATCATCTGTATTTTTAACGGCTGTGTATCAAGGATGGCTTGGTCGTGTCAGGCATGTTGAAGAATTTCAGGGAGAACCACTGCCTGAGAATATTATTGCTCAAAGAACGCTTTCTCAAAAAGAAGCTACTAATCTTCTGAGCGGAAACGATTCAAAGCAGATACTTTTTGGGGATCTGCACGTTCATACTACATTCTCCACTGATGCTTTTTGGTGGTCTTTACCGATACTTGGAGGTGAAGGAGTGCATCCCATGGCAGATGCCTGCGATTATGCCCGGTATTGTTCTTCCATCGATTTTTGGGCTATTACGGATCATGCAGAGGCTTCCACCCCAAGAAAGTGGACAGAAACAAAAGATTTTATTCGTCAATGTTCTAAGGTCAACGGTGAGGAAAGTAATGACGTTATACCTTTTATAGGATTTGAATGGACACAGGTTGGATCACTCCCGGAAGATCACTATGGCCATAAGAATGTTATTTTTAAAGATCTTGAGGATGACAAACTAGCCAAGAGACCAATAGGATCGGGAGGTGTAGCCACAAACTCTCTTCGAATTAACTCCAATACTCTAATGCCTAAAATAGTTGGAATATTAGACATCAAAAGATTTACTCACTATTCCGATTTTCAGTATTTTATAAATGAGATAAGAGGTATCCCTTTTTGTGATGAAAATTCTCCTTCCAATGAGTTGGAGGAAAGTTGTTATGAGTTCGCTAATACACCTGGAGATCTCACGCGGAAACTTGAAGAACAATCCTTAGATCCCCTTATAATTCCTCACGGGTCCACCTGGGGTTTTTACACGCCTCCAACAACCTCATGGGACAAACAGTTATCACCAAAGATGCGTCCTGATAAAATGAAAATTATTGAAGTTATGTCGGGGCACGGAAATTCGGAAGAGTATCGCTCTTATAGACAGGTTATAGGAGATATCAATAATCCCGTATGTCCAGAAGCAACTTCCGAGTTTCTTCCGTCGTGTTGGCAAGCAGGTGAAATAATAAGAAAGAGATGCCTTACGGATGGAGAAACCGATGAAGAATGTGAAAAAAGAGCAGTAAAGGCGAGAGAAATCCACGCCAGTATTGGTCTTGCCGGGCATATTGCGGTTTCAGGAGAAAACGCTGAGGATTGGCTAGATTCAAACCAATGTCGGGATTGTTTTTTGCCATCTTTTAACCATAACCCTACCACATCAGTACAGTACGGATTGGCAATCACTAATTTTGAAAACCAACTACCTACCAATTTTAAATGGGGTTTTATAGCGTCTTCCGACAATCATAGGGCTAAACCGGGAACCGGATATAAACCCATCGACCGATTAACAACAACAGAAGCAGCGGGTGGGATAAATAAATTTTGGCGTAATGCAACGAATCCGGACCCAGGACCTGTAAAGTCCAGTATTGATGAAATTACTTATGAGGAGTTGTTAAGTGGGGGAGTGGGTTTTGGTTTAACAGAGCTTGAAAGGCAACAGGCATTTTGGACACAAGGAGGATTGGCTGCAGTTCATGTTAAAGATAGATCTCGCGATGGAATTTGGGATTCCTTAAACAGAAAGGAGATCTATGGAACTTCTGGCCCAAGAATCCTTTTGTGGTTCGATGAAATTTCTAACGGTGTAATCAATCCGATGGGCTCCGAACTATCTTTAAATAACAATCCTCGATTTGTTGTTAGAGCTGTTGGAGCCTTTAAACAGAAACCCGGTTGTCCCGAGTTCACGAGTAAAGGATTACCCAATGAGAGAATCCAAAAGTTATGCTCAGGGGAATGTTATAACCCTTCCTCAGAAAGGTTAAAGATTACGAGAGTAGAAATTATAAAGATTACTCCTCAGATAAATTCCTCTGAGGTAATCGATGACTTAATTTTGGATCCATGGTTGTCATTACCATGCGAAGATAATGAGAATGGATGCACGGTAGAATTTGAAGATAACGAATTTATAAAAAATGAACGTGAAGCGACATATTATGTGCGAGCTATTCAAGAGCCTACCGATACCATAAACGGATCAGCTCCGCGTTGTACATATGATAAAGAAGGAAATTGTATCGAGGTTAATCCATGTTGGGGTGATTATAGAGTCGATAAGGATGATCTTTGTCTTTCTAAGGAAGAACACCGTGCATGGTCATCACCTATTTTTGTTTCACAAAATTAGACTAACACTATGAGAAAGACATTACTTTTACTTTCAGGTTTATTAATAGGTATCATTTTTATTTTTTTTGGTGTTCTTCCTGGACCCAAAAAACCCCCCACTAATGAGGACGTGGTAGTAATTATAAACGATCATCCTATTTATCAATCAGATTGGGATCTTGCCTTAGAGGCCCTAATGATGAACAAGAGAAATCAAATCACGGAAGAAGAAAAGATAATTGTTTTAGAGCGGTTGATTGATGAACAGCTCTTGTTGCAAAGGGGATTAGAACTTGATCTTCCTCAAACCGAAGGAATGGTAAGGAAAACCATAGTTTCTGAGATGTTAGATAAGATTATGGCTGAAGGAATGGTTTCTAAAGTAAACGATGAAAAACTTGTTGATTTTTATTCCAAAAATATCGAATTTTTCTCTAAACCTTCAGAAGTTCACATAAAAAGACTCTTCATTGAGTACGGTACAGAAGAAGAGGAAGAGCAGCGTTTAGATGAAGTAAGGGGTTTACTTATAGCGGGGGAAGAGTTCGACGTTGTAAACGAGAAACTTGGCGATCCCATTATTCCAGTGATACCGAATGTCTTATTACCAATAAAAAAATTAAAAGACTATTTAGAACCAGCCCTCGTAGAAATAATAGAAACTTTGCAACCCGGGCAAATTACAACTGAAATTGAATCTACAACGGGATACAGTTTTATTTATATGTTGGGTTCAATAGCGGGAGAAGAAATTCCATTTGATGATGTTAAAGAGCAAGTTAAAATTGAATACTTGCGAAGGAACGACGAAGAATCTGTTGATCAGTATATGGAATGGCTTAAAAAAAGAGCCAAGATTAAATATTTTGAATGAAATTTAAAAAATGATCCGAAAACTTTTACTTATATCTTTTATAGCCTTTTTCTCGTTTGAGATTCATGCTCATCAAATCAGTAGGTCTTTCTCAAAATGGGAGATTGAAGAAAATACAGCAAAAGCTGTTTTTACTGTGCCTGCACGCCAGGTCACTCTCTTACCGGTTTTGGAGGGTTATTCACCAAGTCTCCAAGACCAGTTGACAACCCACCTGAGAAATTATCTAAAGATTTCTGTTTCTGGACAACCCTGTCAGATTTTAAAAGGACCAGAGACACAACTCATCGATAATGGTTATGTGCAATCAAAGATAGAGTTTATCTGCCCAGAAGATGGAGAAAAACTTTCAATTTATAACGGAGCTTTTTTTCCAGTTTCTGCAGGCCATATTCATTTTGCACGCATACTTCTCGACAATAATGATTGGCAAGAACACATTTTTACTTCCTCACGTCAGGAGTCAAGTTTTTCTCTATCATCAGGGGAGAGCGAAAGAAGTGGTTTCACAATTTTTGTTGATTATATATCCTTAGGTTTTGAACATATCCTTGCCGGTTATGATCATTTGGCTTTCTTAGCAACAATTTTGTTGATTACTTTCAGAGCAAGACAACTCTTATTGGCTATCACCGGATTTACTATTGGTCATTCTGTTACATTGGCCTTAGCGAGCCTTGGTTTGGTACAGCCATCAGGGCCTGCAGTCGAAGCTTTAATAGGATATACTATACTGCTGGTTGCTTTTGAGGCGTTGATAATTGATGAAACGAACAAGAAACGCTTTGTCTGGTTTGGTACGCTTTTATTGTTAATTTTGGCTATTTCCGCGCTTATTTTCGGAGGAACGCTCAATATCCTAACATGGATAGGGTTGTTATTATTTACCTTATGCTACGGGTTTTTGCTAGAAGGCAGGGATGAGGCTCAAAGGGCGATGCCTGTTATCACTACAATTTTTGGGCTTATTCATGGATTTGGATTTGCCGGTGTTTTATTGGAGCTTGGATTACCCACGGATGGTTTGGTTCTTGGTCTTTTGGGTTTCAATATCGGAGTGGAACTGGGGCAGATTTTATCTGTATTTCTTGCCGTTTTAATCCTTTATGTGTTAGGGAAGACGAGTTTCAGAAAGTACCACAATTTAGCTTATGATATCTCTGGAGCATTATTGATTGCTCTTGGGACTTTCTGGTTTGTTGGAAGAGCTTTAATGCTTTAGTTTTGGGTGAAAAAATATGAAGGCAAAAAAAATCATACTTCAGTTTATATGTCCCGACCGACCTGGTGTGCTGGCATCGGTTACCCAGTTTTTGTTTAACAGAGGAGCCTTCATGACGGAGGCGTCTTCTTTCAGTGATCATGACACGAAAAAATTCTTTAGCCGCATCGCTTTTGAAAAGGAAGACTCCTCGGATTTCAATTTGGATGCCTTACAAGAGGAATTTCAAAAAGAACTAAATAAATTTAAAATAGAAGGACACTTTTATGATGCGGAAAAGCCTTGCAAAACTATCATAGCTGTCAGTAAAGAAGGCCACTGCCTGAACGATCTGATTCACCGTTGGAAAATAGGGTCTCTTCCCATAGATATCCAAGCGGTCGTATCCAATCATGAGATATCAAAAGATCTTGTGGAATGGAATAAAATCCCTTTTCACTATTTACCGGTGACTTCCGATACAAAACAAAACCAAGAAAAGATGTTCAAGAACATATATCTTGAGACGGGATCCGAATTAATCATCCTTGCTCGTTACATGCAAATATTGTCATCGGAATTTATCAAAGGCATTGAGGGCAAATGCATCAATATTCATCATTCCTTTTTACCTGGTTTTAAGGGTGCGAAACCTTACCATCAGGCGCATGAAAGAGGAGTTAAGATTATCGGTGCCACTGCTCATTACGTAACTGCCGAGTTAGATGAAGGACCTATTATTGGACAGGATGTACTGCGTGTTGACCACAACGCATCTCCTGAAAGCATGCAAGAAAATGGTTATGACATTGAATCAACTGTCCTTTTGAGAGCAGTGCGTATGCACTCTGAAAGACGTGTATTATTGAATGGTTTAAAGACCATTGTTTTTTAAAATAAGAATTAACGGCTCCATTTTAGATACGTATATTATTTAAAGGAGAACCTGCGACAATTAATGTTATTTACTTTTGTTAGCTTATAGTTTTAATTCAAAGAATTATATCACTTACAGAGGAGCAAGAAATGAATAGCAGTCAAATCAATCCTGTTGATAAAGACAAAGAAATAAATCGTCTTCCTATTTTAGAGAGAGTAGAAGCTCTTCGTGACGTAATAGTAGAAGGTGGGGATGAGGCTCAAAAAATTCGCCGAGTTCCAGATGTTACAATAAAAACTTTAGTTGACGCAGGGTTTTTTCGTTTTGCTTTACCAGAAGAATTGGGTGGAGAGAACGCTTCAATTTGTGAGACAATAGAGATCATAGAAGCCATATCGGTAATCGATGGTTCTGTTGGTTGGAATGTCATGTTAGGCTCCGAGATTAATGCCATGGCAGCGGGCGGAATGGATCCTAAGCTTGCCAAAGAAGTTTATATCGATAATCCGAATGTTATAATGTGCGGAGGAGGAGGACCTGGAAGCCTTCCTACAAAAGCTATAAAACAGGATGATGGAAGTTATCGGGTTTGGGGTCAGACGACTTTTATTAGCGGCTGTCATAACGCGGAATGGTGCTTCATGATGGCACCCATCGTTGAGAACGACGAACCCAAATTAGATGACAACGGAATACCAATTATGAAAATGTGGTTTTTAAACAAAAGCGAATGGGAAATCTTAGACACATGGGATGTAGCTGGTTTAAGAGGTTCAGGTAGCCATGATGTCTTAGCAGATGGCGCTCTTGTTCCGGAACGTTTCGCTTCAGTTGACCTGATTACTGTTCCGGCTTTATATCCCAATCCTACTTATCGCGTACCTGTAGCACTTCGTCTTGCTTACAACAAAGCAGCTGTCGCAATTGGTGTTGCAAGAGGGGCTATGGATACATTTATAGAACTGGCTCAAAATAAAATTCCTATGCTTTCAGCAACAACAACTCGGGAGAGACCTATGTCTCAATACCGCGTAGGGGAAGCCGAAGCTAAACTTAGATCGGCACGGGCTTTCTTAATGGAGTCTATGAGGTCAGTAGAAGATGAACTGAATGACGGACTAGAAAAACCATCTCCACATGCAACGCATATTGGGAGATTGGCATGCACCTATGCTGCGAATGCTTCAATGGAAGTTGTTGATAAAATTCATAATGCTGCAGGAACAAGTGGCATGCGCATGGTTAGTCCTTTGGAAAGGAAATTGAGAGATGCTCATGGCTGTGCCACTCATCGTTGGGTTGCCCATCCGTTGTACCAGGAGCTTGGAAAAATTTTCTTAGGCGTTGAAACTTCACCGGAATTCACGGGTGAAGACTAATACAATAGGAAATTTCTTCTTACTTTTCGCCAATATTTTTTTGCACTATGCCGGTTTTTATTCCGTCCAGCGATTGTGTGTTATTTTCTTCCCAATATTTCTTTATTCCTTCTTCGCCAGCGGTTTCATTCCATTTCTTTAACGTACTTCTTTCTCTTTTAAACTCATAATAAGGCACGCCATATCCACAAGAAGTCTGTACTAATGAGACGCTAAGATCGAAGATTTGCCTTGAAGCTTCTGATTTAGGAAAAAGACTTATAAGAGAATCCCATTCAGGGTCTAGGCGATGAATTGTACGTGCCATTCCGTAAACACGAAGAATTAAGGGATTTTTTTCAAAGGAGTTAAACATTAATGTCATTCTAGGATTCTCTTGGGTGTGTGCAGCCGTTTCATTTCCGCTACCTGTAAGGTTAAGCCACACAATCTTATTTTTGTTAATGATTTTTAAACTTTCTAAACCCTTGGGAGAGACATTGATAAATCCCTCGGCTGCAGCGGTTCCAACGAAAAAGATCTTTTGTGCTTCTATAAATCTTTGATGTTGCTCTGTTAGATGATCATATTTTTCAGCCATATTCTTTTTATCCTTGTCTCAAGATTTATTTTTAATAAAAAAGAAGATAACATGACAATATCATAATACTGAATTCTTTTAAATCTATTGGGAGTGTTTATGAGTGAGCAAACCTATCTTGTGTCAGGACAATCTATAGAAATTATAGAAGGGTCAGGCACTTCTTATATTGATTCCATGCTCAACAACTCTTTTGGTAGTCCTATAAAATGGGTAAGCGATCCGTATTTAAATGCAGAGTATTCTGTTAATGGTTCAACAGTTATAACCTACAGTTT